>CAYUMA010000613.1:0-1882 GCA_964445675.1 uncultured Pseudomonadales bacterium
GAGCTCGTCGTTCGGGATCGCGGCCACGTTCATGAAGTCGTCTTTCCAACGTGCATCCGGACTCCACACCTGCGGCGAGACGACAGTTGTGTGCGCCTGCGTCGCCGCGTCGAACATTGCGAGCGCTGCGCCGAGTGTTGCTCTCTGTGACGCCTGATCGAACGGCTTGCCGGCCGAATTGCCGAGCGGAAAGTCGCTGAAGTGAAACCGCGCAACGCCGACGTGCTCGACGATATCGCGCGCGCACCCCAGCACGACCGTTGGCACGCCGTTTTCCTCCAGGTATCGCGCGATGAGACTCGTCGATTGATGGCACACCGGACAGTTCGGCGCCAGCAGCGCGACGTCGGCGTTGAGATCCCGGCACGCGGCGAGCGCGTCCGGCGCGTCGCGTTCGAGCGTCGCGCGTTGACTACGGTCCGTCGGCACGCCGATCAACTCGCGCGCGAGCGAGCCGACGACGCCGCGTGATACCGCGTCCGTGAGCGCCGCGATCGGTAGCCACGTATTCGGATCGGCTGCGCTCGTGTGTTTGCGGTCGTAGCCGATGTGCGAGATGCGCAGATCCGGCGGCGGCGCGATAGGTGCGCGGTAGACGCGATAAAACTTTGCTGCGGCGTTGTACGCAGCACCGGGTCCTTGATCACCGAGCGCCGGATCGAAGCGCGCGGCCGTCGTCATCAAGACGACGCGCAGCCGCGACAGCGGTGCGGCGGGTATTGCAAAAGGAACGGTGTCGAAGTGGGCCCACTGGTACGCGGGATAGCCGAGCGCCGCGTAGTAGTCGCGTGTGCGTTGTATGTACGGGATCGGCGCTCCGACGGTGTCGTCCACTGGCATTGCCTTGATCTACCGGCCTCGTCGCAATGTAATGCAGTTTTTCACGGCGACCAACCGATGACGCAAGACAATCGCGGCACAGCACCATTCGGCTCACGCACGACGGCCGACGAGGTCGTCGCGGGCCGCGACCTCTCGGGCCGCACGATCATCGTCACCGGCGCCAATACGGGTATCGGCAAACCGACGGCGACAGCGCTCGCCGGCGCGGGTGCGCGCGTGATCTTCGCGTGCCGCCAGCCCGCGACCGGGGAGGCAGCGGTTGCCCGCGCGCGTGCTGCGCATCCGGGCTGCCGGGCCGAATCTGCCGAACTCGATCTTGCGTCGTTCGCGAGCATTCGAAGCTTTGCGCAGCGGCTTCAGGCTGACGCGATCGATGCGCTGATCTGCAACGCGGGGTTGTCGATCCTCGCGTGGGCGGAAACGGAAGAGGGATTTGAGCGCACCGTCGGCGTCTGCCACATCGGTCACTTCCTGCTCGCGCGGCTGTTGCTGCCGCGGTTGCTCGCTGCGGGTGCGCCGCGCGTCGTGATGGTGTCGAGCCTCAGCCACCGGTCGCCGCCGAAGCTCGACTTCGCGCTGCTACCGATGACGCGCGACAACTTCAATGGGATGACGGCCTACGGCCAGGCGAAGTTGTGCAACGTACTGATGGCGAAAGCGTTGCAGCAGCGCTATGGCAGCCGGGGCATGACGGCCTGTGCGCTGCATCCCGGCACGTTGATCACGACCGATATCGGCCGCAATTCGAAACTGGTGAGTGCGTTGATCACGCTCGTGAGTCCATTCACGAAGAGCCCGTCGCAAGGCGCGGCGACGAGCGTCTATGCGACGGTGCACGAACCGGGGGCGGAGCTCGCGGGGGCGTACCTGCAGGATTGCCGTGTCGTCGAGTGCAGTGCCGAAGCCAACGACCCCGCGGTGGCGCAGCGGTTGTGGCAATTGAGCGACGAGTGGGTCAGCCGCGCCGGGGCGCTGCCGGATTGGCCATGATGCAGACGCCGTCCGGAAAAAATCGGGCGCGCGCACTCGGCATCCGGTT
>CAYUMA010000614.1:0-2721 GCA_964445675.1 uncultured Pseudomonadales bacterium
TGGTGCCTGGCACTATCTGCACGTTTTGCAACGCCTGGCACTGTCTGCACGTTCTGCCACGCCTGGCACTGTCTGCACGTTTTGCGCGTTCTGCAACGCCTGGCACCGTCTGGTCTGGCACCGTCTGGTCTATGAGAGGCGGTTACGGCGCCCCGTCGAGAAACTGTTTGAAGCCGGACGGTGCGTACGGACCTACGCAGATCTGCTCGAGAACGCCGACACCCGAGCGCTTCCCGTCGGTCGCTTTCACGACCTGCTGCACGTGGATGTTCTCGCGCGCGAGCATGTCGAGCTGGCGCGGGTCGAACGATTCACCGCCAACCACCGACTCGCCTTTCCACATGCCCTGGCCCCATTCGGGATGACCGTAGCCGAGCCCCTTCATCTGAAATTTCAGGATTGGTTCGAGCGCGATCGTGCGCAGGTCGCCCTCGAGCGGAACGAGGTCGATTTCGGCCGAGGCCGCCAACCGCGTCCCTTTGTGATATCGAATGCGATGCCGCGCGGTCGCCATACGTTCGTCTTTCGCCTGCGCAACTGCAGGCACAGCCGCTTCGTCCGCATAGAGCGGGGCGACGATACCTTCGCGTACCAGGGCTTCGCCGCGCGGTCCGTCGAAGAAAATCGCGTGCGAAATGTGGTCGTCCCAGAACAGCGGCGCCCACAGGAAGAACGCACTCGGCATCCGCGTCATCGGCGCGCCGCCGCTCTCCGGTTCGCCGACGCCGCGCACGCCCCACGAGCGATCTTTCGTGCCGAGGCACACGGCACTGTCGACGCGGATCGTCCCTTCCGGGTGTTTCACCCAGCCAGACCAGCGCCCGAACTGATCGAAGCGCGTCGCATCCATCGCGCGGCGCGCGCCATTCCACAACGTCTGGCGCGCTTCCTGGATCGCGCTCGTGCGCGCCGAGAACACCAATTCACAACTGATGCCACTGGTGTTGTCTTCGAGCGTCACGCGCGTGCGCAGCAGCGGCTCGACCACTTCGATGCGGAACGGCCCCACCCGCATCTCGGTGCGTTCGATCGGTGCGCGCCGCGAACCGTAGAAACAGTGTTGCCGCAGACCGGGCTGGACCACGCTGAACGCGCAATCGAGCACGCCGCGGTGCGGATACACCGCCATGCCGATGCCGAAGTAATACGAGCCATCGGGCGCATAGCCGTTGAACCACGTGCGATCGTAGACGTTGCGATCGCTCGTCGCAGGATGTGCCAACGGCTCGGGCGTCTGGTGGACGGGATAGTCGTCGAGTTTGTTCAGCATCGTCGTGGTCTTGTCGCGGTGCTGCCTCAGGTCTTCATCCGCGGCATGCCCATGAAGTCGCGTTTGCCGATCGGCACGCCTTTCATGCGCAGCATGTCGTACGCGGTGGTCGCGTGGAAATACAGATTCGGCATCGAGAACGACATCAGGAAATTCTCGGCGGTGAACGGCATTTTGCGTTCGCCGATCTGAAACACGACGTCCTTGCCTTGCAGCGCGTCGACCGATTCGCGGCTGACTTTCTGTAGTGCCGCGCGGGTGTCGCCGATCAAGCTCTGCAACGCCGCGTAGTCCTGATCCATCGGTCCTGCGGGCGGTTTGAAGAGTCCGGCTTGTGCACCCTGGATGGCGCCGAGCGAGTGGTGCGCAACCGCGATGACCTGAAAGCGGAACGGCAGCATGTCCGGATGGAGGCGGGTCTCGACGAGCTCCTTCAGATCGATATTGTTTGCCGTGCAGTGCGTCAGTCCTTTGTCGAGGAAGCCCGCGACACCGCCGAGCACCTGCAGAAACGACGCGACACTGACGTCGTAAAGTGGAATGGCCATGGTGTGAGTCCTTGAGTTGCTGAGGTTCAAACGCAGTTTCGATCAAAACACGTGCGACGCGCCACTGCCGGGTCGAGCCGTCGTCAGATGACAGCGATCGGATCGCCCGACCGGACCAAGCCTACGGACGTGACCCGCGCGTAGACGCCCGCGCACGGCAACGTGTCGGTGCCGCCTGCGGGAATCCTGTTGTGTGTGACCAGTGTGCGCAGCACATCGACGTCGCGCGGTAACTCGCCCTGCGCCAGCGTCGTCATCACGCAGCGCGGGTCGGGCATCGTGATGAGCACGCGGACGGTCTCGCCGATCTGCAGCGTGCGCTTGACCCAATCGTTTTCGACGAAGCCGGACTCGTGCGTGGCAACGATCAGGTTCATGCGGAAGCGGCGTTCGTCGAAGCGGCTCTGCGGGCGCAGCGCGTTCAGTCGATCGAGCGTCGATTGCGTCAGTAACGAGAGTGGAAACGCATCGAAGAATGCACCCACGGGAACCGGCGACTTGACGCCGAGTTTTGCGAACAGCGCGGAGCCGAGTTGTGCTGGCGTTGCCGGACCCACATCGCCCGTCGCGAGGTCGGCCACTTGAGAGTCGATCGTGAAGTCGACCGGCGCGGTTTGCTCGAGCGTGACTGCACGGCCGAAAAATTTCGACAGCACGGCCGCTACGTTCGGTGCGTCGGTCGTCACCGAAACGCCATTCGGCAGCACGATCCGCGCGGGCGGCAGTTCACCGCTGCGCGGCGGCTCGACGAACTCGGCGCGGCACGCCAACAGCTCCGGGTATGCGTTGACGCTCTTTGCGCTCACCACCTTGCCGCTGTCCGCTTCGACCAGCGCGTAGGCACGGTCGCCGAGGATCCCGCGTTCCGTCACGTTCGCTTCGTCGAGGCGCTCGCCCTGCATC
>CAYUMA010000615.1:0-3586 GCA_964445675.1 uncultured Pseudomonadales bacterium
GGCAAGACGCGGCTCGTGAAGGAGACCGAAGTGCACGCGCGCCAGGCAGGCATGCTCGCGTTGACCGGGCGCTGCCAGGACACCGAAGGGGCGCCGCCGTATCAACCGCTGCTCGAACAGATCGAACAGGCGACGCGGCTGTTTCCGCCGGACAATTTCAAGGCGGCGCTCGGCGAGAACGCGCCCGAACTCGCCAAACTGCTGCCGGAATTGCGCCAGCAGTTTCCCGACATTCCCGATCCGATCGCGCTGCCGCCGGATCAGGAGCGGCGCTATCTATTGCACGGCTGCGGCGAGTTCATCGCGCGCGCCGCCCGCGTGCAACCGATGTTGCTGGTGTTCGAAGACCTGCACTGGGCCGGCGAATCGACGTGCCGGTTGTTGCGCTATCTCGCTGAGCGTCTGCGCGATACGCCGGTGCTGCTGATCGGCACGTACCGCGACACGGACCTCGATCCGCGTCAGCCGTTCGCGCAGACCGTGCACGAACTGTTGCGCGAACGCCTGGCCGACGACATTCCATTGAAGAGCCTGACGACGGCGGATGTCGCGGCGCTGATCGAGGGCCGCGCCGGACAGCGCCCCCCAGCGGAACTGGTTTCGCTGATATTTTCGGAGACGGAGGGCAATCCGTTCTTCGTCGAAGAGTTGTACCGGCACCTCGATCAGGCACAGAAACTGTTCGCCGACGATGGCCAGTTCCGATCGGGCATCAACATCGCCGACACCGAAGTGCCGCGCGGCGTCCGACTGATCATCGAGCACCGGCTCGCGAAGGTCAGCGATACGTGTCGCCGGCTGCTCACCGCGGCTGCCGTTGCCGGCCGCATCGTCGGCTACCAACTGCTCGCGCGCATCGGCGATCTGTCCGACGACGCGCTACTCGATGCAGTCGAGGAAGCCGCGGCCGCATCGTTGATGGAGGACGTGTCCGTCGGCCGCGAAGCGCGCTATCAGTTCGTGCACGAACAGATCCGGCAGACGCTGGTGGGGACGCTGTCGCTGCCGCGCCGGCAACGTCTGCACCTGCGCATCGCCGACGCGCTCGAACAGGGTTCGGCTGCGCAGATCGAGCGCAACACCGGCGAGATTGCCGTGCATCTGTATCAGGCAGGTGCGGCCGCCGACAGCGACCGCACCGTGAATAGCCTGCTCGCGGCGAGCGACCGTGCGATCGACGCTGTCGCATTCGAAGACGCTTTGAAGGTGCTCGACATGGCGGCTGAGGTCGTCCCGGACGAAGACCGCGCCGCGCGCGCCCGCATTCAATCGCTGCGCGGACTCGCGCTGCGGGGCGGCGCCCGTGTCGACGAAGCGCTCGCGGCGCTTGCGGCCGGACTCGCGCTCGGCGCAGATCTCGCCAGCTACCCGCAGCTGTTGCAGCAACGCGCCAAGCTGCTGCTCGATCTGTATCGCGCCGGCGAGGCGCTGCCTGATCTGGAGCAACTGCTTGCAATCGCGCAAGCCGCCGCCGACCCGCCGCTCGAACTCACCGTGCAGCGCCTGCTGGCCGACGCACACTACAAACTGTCGCTCGATCAACCCGCGCATGCGGCGTTGGCGCGCGACGCGAGTGAGCGCACCATCGCGCTTGCGCGCGAGGCGCGCGACCAACGCTCGCTCGCGCTCGCGCTGATCACAACCGCACATTTCGTCGACTACTGGGTGGATTACCGGGCGCAGGCGGTCGCGAACCTCAGCGAAGCGAAGGCGATCGCGGCTCAACTGCGCGACGAGTCGCTCGAACTCGACTGCGCGACGATGTCGTTGCGCGTTGGCATCGTGGCGCCGATCGAACACGAAGTGCGCGCCGAAGACATCCTGCTCAGACTCGAGGCATTGCGCGATCCGATCCGGCTGAAGGAACACTTGTTCTGGATGATCGGGCCCACACGCAGTGCCGGCCATCTCACCCGCAGCGTCGAGGTGTGCGACCGCGCGATCGAACTCGCCGCTCGATTGAACGTGCCGCCCGTGCAGTACCCGACGTTCAAGGCGCTCGCATTGATCCCGCTCGGTCGCTTCGACGAAGCGTGGCGATCGATCGAACAAGAGGTGGTGCACGGCGGCTACCGGTTCGGCGCAGCGCTGCAATGGCTCGGCTTCTTCTACCTCAAGGCGGAGGTCGGCGCAGTGGCAGAAATCCTCGCGGAGGCCGAAGCGCTGATCGCCGAGTGTCGCGCGTTGAATCGGATCTGGATGGTCGAGATGATCGTCGATGTGCTCGCGACGGTCGGCGCGCGCGAGGGCGCGCAGCGCGAGACCATCGAACTGTTGCGACGCTGCGCCGCTGACGTCTCGCCACGGGGGGTTGCCGCCGCGCACCTCGCCCTGGCACAAGGCGACGTGAACGACGCGCTCGCGAAGGCACAGCGTGCCCAGCAGTCATTTGCGCAACGTAGAGCGCTACTGCTCGCAGCCGACGCCGGTGAACTGGTGGCGCGCTCTCTGCTGCGGCTCGATCGGTTTCAGGAAGCGCGCGACGAAGCAGCTCGGCTGGTCGCGTTCTGCGAACAAAGCGGCTATCGCAACCTCGCCTGGCGCGTGCTCGCGCTGCGCGCGCAGGCGCACGCTGCACTCGGCAGCTCGACCGACAGCCAACGTGATTACGCAGGGGCAGCGGCGATTTTGAAAGCGCTCGCCGACAATATCTCGAACGACGCGCTGCGCACGGCGTTCCTGTCACAAGCCGATGCGAAGGACATTCTCGCCGCGACGCGGAGCCACGCGTGACGACAACGACCACGATCAACGGTTTCTGCGAGCCACGCTTTGCGCCGCTGTTCGATGCGTTCCGCGCCAACTTCGACGATGGCCTCGAAATCGGCGCGTCGCTCGCGGTCACACATCACGGCCGGTTTGTCGTCGATCTGTGGGCCGGTGACGCGGACGCTGCAAGTGGGCGCCCATGGCAAAAGGACACCATCGTCGGGGTGGCTTCGACGACAAAGATCGCTGCGCTGTTATCGACACTGATTCTCATCGACCGTGGGCAGCTTCGCCTCGACGAGCGCGTCGCCCACTACTGGCCGGAATTCGCGCAAGGAGGCAAGGACGCGGTGACCGTACGCGACGCGATCACGCACCGGGCCGGCGTGCCGGGGTTTGATCCGCCGATCTCGGCAGACACGGCCTGCGACTGGAACGCCGTCACCGCGCGGCTGGCCGCTGAGCCGCACTGGTTCGGCGGCGAGCGGCGCCTCTGCTATCACGCGGCGACCTACGGCTTTTTGCTGGGCGAGTTGATCCGGCGCGCCGACGGGCGCGGACCCAGGCAGTTCTTCGACGCGGAGATCGCTCGGAAGCTCGGCGCCGACTTCCAGTTGGGTCTGTCGTCCGAGGCCGAGTTGTCCCGCACCGCGGTCCTGGCGATCCCGGCGGGGGCTTTTGCGGCAGACGATGTCGCGGCGAAGCTCCTGAACTCCATCGATCTCGCCGAGGTTTTACGCGGCGCCCTGGGCTGGAAGTGGACCTCCCGCGAGGATCCGGGCGGCGGCGGCTACGGCAACGGCCGCTCGATCGCACGGCTCTGTTCGATCCTGGCCGACGGCGGAGCGGTCGACGGCGTGCGCATCTTGTCCCCAGA
>CAYUMA010000616.1:0-2382 GCA_964445675.1 uncultured Pseudomonadales bacterium
TCCATCGCGGCCGGCGGCGGCAACGACGGCGCGGCCGGCGATTCGACGCCGGCGCCGTCGAACAGCATCGGCAGTACCACAACCGCGAGCGCGACGAGGAAGACGCCACCCATGACTCGAAATCGCGTCTGTTCGGTCACGGTTGAGCGCTCTCACCGAGCAAAGTGGCGCGCGCGCGTTGGGCCAGGTCGAAACAGCCCAACACGATCAACCGATCGGAAAGTTTTGACTGCGCCGCCCGCGCGGCGAACACATCGTCCAACGCACACGTTGCGACCGCGGCCGGACGCACGGACTGTACCTTGCTCGCCGACACCTGTGCGTCTTGTCCACGTGGCCCTTCGGTACCGACAAACACCCATTCGTCCACCGCCGGATCGAGGGCGGCTACGATGCCCGCTGCATCCTTGTCTTGCAAGAATCCTGCGATCGCAACGGTGCGTCCACCACGACGCGTCATACCGAGTTGTTCGCACAGAAACGCCGCACCATGCGGATTGTGGGCGACATCGACGATGACCGTCAGCCCGCGATAGTCGAAGTGCTCGAAGCGGCCGGGTAGTCGCGCGCTCGCGGCAGCTGCAACCAAGTCCTCGGGCGCCGTGCGCAGTCCCGCCGCCGAGTTGCGTGCTCCCAGTGCGAGCAATGCTTGCAACGCGGTTGCGGCGTTGTTCAAGGCGACGCTCGGGCGCGCAAGCCCGGGCAACTGCACGGGCGCGCCGTTGCAAACGCCGTCGAACTCCCAGCCAGCGTTCGCCGCACGCCAGTGGAAATCGCGTCCTTGGCGCAACAGCGGCGCGTCGAGGCTGCGGGCAGCGGCGACGATGCTCGACGGAATCGACGTTTCACCGTACACGCACGGTACGCCGCGCCGCAGGATGCCGGCTTTTTCGGCGCCGATCGATTCCCGATCCGAACCGAGATATGCGACGTGGTCGATGCCGATACTGGTAATGACGGTCACCGAACCGGTGACGAGATTGACGGCGTCCAGGCGGCCGCCGAGACCGACTTCGAGCACGGTGACGTCGACGTTTGCACGCTGGAAGACGAGCAGCGCCGCGAGAATCCCGAACTCGAAGTACGTCAGCGTAATCGCGCGCCGCGCGCCTTCGATCGACGCAAACGCATCACAGAGAACGTCATCATCGACGCAGCGCCCATTCACGCGCACCCGTTCGTTGAATCGGTTCAGGTGCGGTGACAACGTCGTACCAACGGTGCATCCATCCGCCAGCAACAACGCTTCGAGGTAGATCGACGTCGAACCCTTGCCATTGGTGCCGGCGATGACGATGTTCTGCTTCGCCGGCGGCAACACGCCAAGCCGATTCGCGACTTCGCGCACTCGCTCGAGACCCATGTCGATGCCGACCGGATGAACCCGTTCAGCGTGCAGCAACCAATCATTCAACGTGCGTGGAGTCATCGATCGTCGAGTGCCGCGCGTATTTCGAGCAGCTGCGTCGTCAGCGCCGGCGCGATTCGCTCCGGCTGTCCTTGATTGTGGTCCATCGTCGTGACCAGCGCGGTGCCGACAACGACGCCATCTGCGAGCGTCCCGATCGAGCGTGCTGTCGCGCCGTCCTTGATTCCGAAACCAACCATGATCGGCAGCGCGCTGTGGGCACGAATCCGCGCGATCTGCTCGGCGATTCCATCGCTCTTCAAGTCATTCGCACCGGTCACGCCTTTGAGGGCGACGTAGTAAATGAAGCCGCTGGCGTCGGCAGCGATGCGTTCGATCCGCGCCGGCGTCGAAGTCGGCGCGATGAGGAAAATCAGATTCATCTCGCGCGCGCGCGCCAGTTCGCGCAATTCGTGCGCTTCTTCCGGCGGCAAGTTCACGACGATCATCCCGTCGACGCCTGCGTCGGCCGCACGTGTGACGAATTCCTGATAGCCCATACGTTCGATCGAGTTCAGATAGCCCATCAGCAGCACCGGCGTCGTCGTGTCGAGCGTGCGAAATTCACGCACCATCTCGAGCACGTCCACCAATCGTGTCCCGGCAGCCAACGCCCGTTCCGAGCTTTTCTGAATCGCGGGTCCGTCGGCCTCCGGGTCCGAGTACGGCACGCCGACCTCGATGACGTCCGCACCGCCGGCCACGAGCGCGTGCAGCGCGGGCACCGTCGTCGATCGATCCGGATCTCCGCCCGTGATGAACGCGACGAGGGCTTTGCGGCCGGAATGTCGCAGCGCGGCCAGGCGCGTCTCGACGCGGCTCACAACGCCATCCCGTCAATCGCGGCCACCGTCATGATGTCTTTGTCGCCCCGGCCCGACAGGTTGACGATGACAATCGCGTCGCGCGGCGCGCTCTTCGCATACTCGCGAACCCACGCGACCGCGTGGCTCGATTCGAGCGCAGGCATGATG
>CAYUMA010000617.1:0-2231 GCA_964445675.1 uncultured Pseudomonadales bacterium
GCGCTCAGATCATACGGTGCCGGTCGGCCGAGCACCTTGCCGGTGTTGATCGCAATCGACGTGCCGATATGCCCCGGCATCACGACGGCCACTTTGACGTGCGGCGCGTTGAGACGCAGATCGCCGACCAGCGCTTCGGAGAATCCTTTGACCGCAAACTTCGCGGCGCTGTACGCGGTGTGCGGAACGTTCGGACCGAGCGTCGCCCAGAATCCGTTGACGCTGCTCGTATTCACGATGTATCCCTCGGTACTCGCAACGAGCAGCGGCATGAACGCCCGGCTGCAGTAGTACACGCCAAACCAGCAGACGCCGAACGTGCGCTCCCACTCCTCGCGGTCGTCGACGAGGAAACTGCCACCGCCGCCGATACCGGCATTGTTGAAGAGCAGATTGATGTGATCAGTCGCGTGCGCCTGTTGCATGGCGTCGCGGAACGCAATCACCTGCGCTTCGTCGGCAACGTCGCACACGTGCGTCGAGACGCGGACACCCGCCGGCGCCGCGAGTTCGCACAGGCGCGCGGTCTCCCGCATGTTCTCGTCAGATACGTCGCACATCGCGACGTGACAGCCCTCGGCGCTCAGCGCCCGCGCGAGTTCGCGACCCATGCCGGTGCCGCCGCCGGTGATCACCGCGAGTTTGCCGTTGAAGTCCCTCATGCTGCTCCGATTCGAATTGACGTGAAGATTCCGAGGCCGTGCATCAGGGTGCGGCTGGCGCCGCGGGCGCTTGTTCCGACTGCACCGGCGGCGCAGTCCGCTGAATCCCGAACGCCTGGGCGATGACATCCAACTGCTGATTCGCAGGGCTCCAGACCGTCCGCACTGAATCCGGCACCGCGGCGGCGTTCAACAACGCATCGATGCGATCGCCAACGACAATGACCTGGCGCGCCTCCGCCGACGCGGCCTTCTCCGACTCGAGGCGCGACTTGAAGGCCTTCAGCGCAGCCTTCAGCGCGTCGAGTTCCTTCGCCGCGGCCGCGTCGACGGACGCGAGCGACTTGTCGCTTCTTGCTGCCTTGTGCAGCGCGCTCTCGACGCGATCCGGCTGCTTGCTCAGATCATCGACCACGTGCAGCACCTCGCGGTCGCCGACGCGGCGAACCGCGGCGCCTTGCGCTAACGGGAATGTGGCCCCATACGCGGCCGCGAGGTTGCCCAGATATCCGGCGAGCAGGTCCCACTCACTCGCGCCTTTGGTCTGTGGATTCTGCCGCATGTATGCGTGCATCACCGACGCGCGCGTGAGCAGGTTGCCGACTTCCGCGCTGGCCGCATATTTGTCGGTGAAACGCTGGGCGACCTCATTGATGTCTCCCCTCAAGTCCCCGAGATATTTCTTGACGTCGACTTCACCGTTCGGACCGCGCACCACGCTGTTCTTGAGCTTGCTGTCGAGCGCTTTTTCGAACCGACGGTCGCTGTCGGCGATCGCCTTGATGATGTTCTTGACTTGACCATCGGTGCTGCGGACGAACGTATCGTCGCCCCAGGCGTGCATCGGACCCAGCGCGATGCTCATCAGCATCGCGGTTGCCAGCAAAACGACGTTCCGAACGTTCACGTGCATTTCCATTCCTCGCGCAAGTAAGAGATTCAACGGCGATCTGAGCACGCGACGCGGCTCACCGCGTTTCGCTCAGCAACGATTCGACGCTCGCCTCGCATTGCATGTCGCCGTTGGATAGCCAAGCGTAACCGCCTTCGATCGTGCACTGAAGCCTCATGGTGCGCTCGACGAGGCGATCGATTTCAGGTACGCGCAACACGTCCACGCTGAGATTCGACAAGCGCGTCAACGCGGCCTCGTTCTGCCGCCACCACAGTTCCGACGCCCGCCCTGCATAGCAGTACACCTTGACCTGATGCGCGACGCCGCACGCCTTGCGCAGGCGGCGTTCATCGGGATGGCCGACGTCGATCCACAGCTCGACAGCATCCGTCAGGCTCTTGCGCCACAGCGCCGGTTCGTCCTCGTGACTCAGTCCCCGGCCAAACGCGAGTTGCGCATCGGCGTTCAGCGCAAAGGCCAACACGCGAACCATCAGGCGTTCGTTGGTTTCCGATGGATGCCGCGCCAGCGTCAGGTTGTGGTCTTCATAGTAATGGCGGTCGAGGTCCGCGACCGCGAGCTCGACCCGATGGACGGTTGCTTTCAGAGCCATCGAGCGGCGCGCCGATCGCGATAGACGCAGTGAAATGCCTGCGCAGATGCGTTCACAGGTT
>CAYUMA010000618.1:0-3939 GCA_964445675.1 uncultured Pseudomonadales bacterium
CTCGTCGACATGGAGAGCACGTTCGATGCGCAGCACAAAAAGCTGATCGAGAACGATCTGACGTCTCTCGATGTCGAAATCGAAGTATTGAATGCACGCCTGAAACGCGAAGGCGTGAACTGAGCGCAGCAACCGGCGCAATTCCGCGCAGCCGCATGGAGACGACATGAGCGAAACAACCCGGACGCAAACGGCTTCCAACCACGCACTTGCGGTAACGCCGCCGGCACCCGCCGCAGAAGTGATGACCTACGCCGGGGCCCCGCCCGCACAACGCGCTGAAATCGAGCGTGTGCTGGCGCAGATCGATCTTCGCGACAGCAATTCGATTCTGTTCTTCGGCACTGCGGCGCAAACCGAGGTCACGTCCGTCGCCGATGAAATGCTCGAAGGCGTGCGCAACAAGGACACCGGGCCCGCAGGTCTTGCGTTGAACGAAATGGTGTCGACGTTGCGCGGCTTCGCGATCGACGACCTCGACCCGAACAAAAAGCGCGGTTTTTTTGCACGGCTCGTCGGCAAGGCAAAACCGCTTGCCAAGGTGTTGCAGCAATACGAACAGGTGCGGGGGCAGATCGATTCGATCAGCAATCGCCTCGACGGCCACACCAGCACGCTAATGAAAGACGTCGGCATGCTCGACCGGCTCTACGACAAGACGCTTGCGTATTTCCACAGTCTCGCAACCTACATCGCCGCCGGTGAGGAGTACCTGCGAAGGCTCGATACCGACGAGTTGCCGGCGCTGCAGAAAGCGGCCGAGGCGAGTACAGACGTCATGCAAGCTCAGGCCGTGCGCGACCTGCGCGCAAAACGCGACGACCTCGAACGCCGGGTGCACGATCTGAAGTTGACGCGGCAGGTGACGATGCAGAGCCTACCGTCGATCCGTCTCGTGCAGGAAAACGACAAGGCACTCGTCGGCAAGATCGGCTCGACGATGGCCAACACGATTCCGCTCTGGCGCCAGCAACTGGCGATGGCGGTGACGATTGCTCGTTCGGCGGAAGCCGGCGACACGCTGAAGCAGGCAACCGATCTGACCAACGAACTGCTGACGGCGAATGCCGATACGCTGCGTTCATCCACCCAGACCATTCGCACCCAGATCGAACGCGGCGTGGTCGACATCGCCGCGGTAAAGCAGGCGAACGACGCGTTGATTGCGACGCTCGACGACGCACTGCGTATCGCCGACGACGGCAAACGCCAGCGCGTGGAGGCCGAAAAGCAGCTGATTGCGTGTGAAGCCGAGCTGAAGCAGGCGCTCACCGCGGCGAAGTCGCGCGGCGCGCCGCCGGCCTGACAGTTTCGCAGAGGGTCAGTCGGCCGCCCACACCTCGGCAAGACGCGAGCAGGCGAAGCCGATGAGTGCAAACCGCAGGGCAGCCTTGACGTTGCGTGCGTGTTGCAAGCCACTCGCTCCGCAGGGTGTTTCCGGGCTCCCCTAGTTCTTGAGCGCCCCGAGTCGCAGAAGAACAAAGGGAGTCATGCCTCGCTCCTGCCTGGCTTGCCGCTGCGCGTCGTAGCCATGCTCGCGACGATGGAGCCAACCAGGATCACCGCGACGATACCCAGGGCAATGCCAACCGGAATCTTGTACACGTCGAGCAGCAACATCTTTACGCCGATGAACATCAGAATGAATGCCAGACCGTACTTGAGCAGATGGAAGCGCGCGGCCATATCGGCCAGCAGAAAGTACATCGCACGCAGGCCCAGAATTGCAAAGATGTTGGATGTGAAGACGATGAACGGATCGCTGGTCACGGCGAAAATCGCGGGTATGGAATCCACCGCGAATACGAGGTCCGTAAACTCGACCAGCACCAGCACCATGAATAGCGGCGTGGCGTAAAGCAATCCTGCCTGGCGGATGAAGAATTTCTCGCCATGATGCTCTTTGGTGATCCGCATGTGGCCGCGCATCCACTTGAGAATGGGATTCTTGTTGAGGTCGGGTTCGCTATTGGCAAACACGAGCATTTTGACGCCGGTGAGCAGCAGGAATCCGCCGAACAGATACATGATCCAGTGGTACTCGGCGAGCAAAGCGGCTCCCACATAGATCAGCACTGCGCGCATGACGATGGCGCCCAGTACGCCGTAGAGCAACACCCGCTTCTGAAACTCCGCGGGCACGGCGAAAAAGCTGAAGATGGTGATCCACACGAAGACGTTGTCGACTGCCAGGGACTTTTCAATCAGGTAACCGGTCAGGTATTGCAGCCCCTTTTCGTTGGCCATCTCGCGTCCGAAATGCCCGTCCAGATACCACCAGAACCAGGCGCCAAATGACAGGGCGATCAAGACCCACACCACTGACCAGGAGGCCGCCTCCTTGACGCCCACTTTGTGGCTGCCTTGCGTCTTCAGCATCAGAAAATCGACGGCAAGCAACATCACCACGAAGATTGCGAAACCCAGGTAGAGCGCCGGTGTGCCGATCGATTCAATGTTCATACGACTGCCGTGATCAAGTATTGGGTAGGTCTGCGCGATTGAACCGCGCGCCCGGGGTAAGGATAGCGATATTGCCGGTCCGATGCCTGCGATCGCGTGGCGATCGTCAGGCCGACCCTGCTGCACCGACTGCACCGATGAACTGGATGGAGAGACTCACGCGGGTATTCGCGCTCGATCTGTCGATCTGTCCTGCGTTGTTGTTTCAAGGTATTCATTGAAGCAGGCAGTTTACTGCGAGTCTGCCGCGCGGCGTCATCGTGAAGTGAACTCGAGCCGGCGCCTGATATGCTCCCTCGCCGTATCCATCGAACTACTGCGGAGGCGCTCATGACCGGCAACGACATCACCACGCGGCCCGTCCACCTCGGACTTGGCGCAACTGCCGAGATCGAACCGTTGTTTACCGGTGCGATGGAATGGTACGCCGGCTATACGGGGCGCCATGCTGACGATGGCGCAGAGGGTCGCCTGGTGAGCATGGCTACATTCACGCAATCCTGGGACATGTGGGAGATGCATCCGCAAGGCAGCGAGGTCGTGCTGTGTACCGCGGGCTCGATCACGCTGCATCAGGAAAAGGCGAGTGGTGCGCGGGCAACCGTCACCCTGGGTGCCGGGCAGTACGCAATCAACGAGCCAGGCACCTGGCACACGGCCGATGTGGTCGCCAGCGCCACCGCGTTGTTCATCACGGCGGGACTGGGCACGCAGCACCGCCCGCGCTGACGTTCGCGCTCAACAATGAAATGACAGGTGAAAACCGATGCAGGATCTGACGGGAAAGAATGCGTTCATCACGGGCGGTGCCAGCGGCATCGGGTTTGCAATGGCGCAGGCGTTTCTCAACGAGGGCATGAACGTGGCCATCGCTGACGTCGACGCGCAGGCGCTGGCAACAGCGAAGGCAGCGTTGTCGGGCAGCAATGCGCGGGTAATGGCGGTGCAGCTCGACGTGACCGACCGCGCACAGTACGAGGCCGTCGCGCAGCGCGTAGAAGCGGAGCTCGGCAACATCCACGTGCTGTGCAACAACGCCGGTGTTTACCGCGGCGGCGCATTGGATGCGGTGACCTACGAGGACTGGGACTGGGTCATGGGCGTGAATGTCGGCGGCGTGATCAACGGGCTGCAGACGTTTCTCGCGCGCATGGAGCGGCACGGCGAGGGCGGGCATGTCGTCAATACCGCATCGATGGCCGGCGTCACTACGTCGCCGGGCCTGGGTGTGTACAACGCGAGCAAGTTCGCCGTGGTGGGTTTGAGCGAAACGCTGCGTAAGGATCTGGAGCCGCGCGGCATCGGTGTATCGGTGCTGTGCCCGGGCATGGTTCGCACTCGTATTCTCGAGAGTGAACGCACACGCCCCGCGCAGTTCGACGTAAAGGAGCAACGTGCGGAAGCGGCCGCCACCGCGCACAGTGAGCTCATGAACCTCGCCATGAATACCGGCATCGACCCGGCGGACGTCGCAGA
>CAYUMA010000619.1:0-4138 GCA_964445675.1 uncultured Pseudomonadales bacterium
TTGCACGCCGACGCGGTCGGAATCAACGTCACGATTCCTGCCGATTGGCTCGACGCGCACCCGCTGACGCGGCTCGACCTCGAGCAGGAATCGGAGTTCCTCGCGGTGATCCCGCTGCGGCTCGACGTGACGGGGAACTAACGACCCTTACCGCAGTCTTTCGACGGCCTGCACGACCGGCGGCTCGACCGGCACGCGCGTTGCCGGCACGCCGCTGACCTCAGCGAGCGATTGCAGCAGCGAATCCTGCGCGCTGCGACGGCGCGCCGCCCCTGCCCGCAGGCGTTTGTAGCGGCCGTCGGACTGCAACACCCACGCCTGACAGTTGTCGGCGAGATACAGATCGAACGACTCGGCGATCACGCGTCGCAGCATCAGTTTGTCTTCAATCGGAAACGCGGTCTCGACGCGATTGAAGAAGTTGCGTTCCATCCAATCGGCGCTCGACAGATACACCTTGGGGTCGCCACCGTTTTCAAAGTAGTAGACCCGCGCGTGCTCGAGGAAGCGGCCGACGATCGAACGCACTTTAATATTCTCCGAGACCCCGGGCACGCCAGGACGTAGCGCGCACATGCCCCGCACGATCAGATCGACCTTCACGCCCGCCTGTGACGCCCGATACAGCGCGTGAATCACCTGCGGGTCGATCAGCGCATTCATCTTCGCCATCACGCGTGCGCGCTGCCCTTTTGCCGCCTGATCCGCTTCGTGCGCAATCAGATCCAACATCGACTTGTGCAGCGTGAACGGTGCCTGCAAAAGCTTCTTCAGGCGTCCCGGACGCCCCATCGCCGTCAGCTGCTGGAATACCTTGTGCACGTCCTCGCCGATGGCTTTGTCGCATGTGAAGAGGCCATAGTCGGTATACACGCGCGCCGTACGCGCGTGGTAGTTGCCGGTTCCGAGATGGACATAGCGCCGCAACACCCTGCCTTCGCGACGAATCACCATGCTCATCTTCGCGTGCGTTTTGTGCCGGACCACGCCGTACACGACTTGCGCGCCGGCCGCCTGCAGCTGGTTTGCGAGTTCGATGTTCGCTTGTTCGTCGAAACGCGCGCGCAGTTCGATGACGACGAGCACGTCTTTGCCGGCGTTTGCCGCATCGACGAGCGACTTCGCGACGGTCGAGTCGAAACCGGTTCGATACAACGTCTGTCTGATCGACAACACATCCGGGTCCGCCGCCGCCTGGCGCAGGAAATCGACGACCGGCGTAAACGCTTGAAACGGATGCTGCAGCAGCAGGTCGCCTTTGCGGATCACCTCGAAGATGTCCTTGCTCTCCTTCAGACGCTCCGGCACGCCAGGCATGAATCCAGGAAATTTCAGGTCGGGCCGATCGACGAGGTCCGGCAGCGCCGACAATCGATTGAGATTGACCGGGCCGCGGCACAGGTAGATGTCGTTCTCGGTGAGCCCGAATTCCGCGACCAGCGAGCTCGTGATTTCCGGCGGCGCATCGACCGCGAGCTCGAGCCGCACCTCATCGCCGAACCGGCGCGCCGGCAATTCGCCTTCGAGTGCGCGCAGCAAGTCATCCACTTCCTCTTCGTCGACGAACAGATCGCTGTTGCGCGTGACGCGGAATTGATAACACCCCGTCACCCGCATGCCCGGAAACAGATCACCGACGTTCGCGTGAATGATCGAAGACAAGAACACGAAATCGTACGGCGCCTGCGCAACCGACGCGGGCAGGCGCACAAGTCGCGGCAGCGAACGCGGCGCCTGCACCACTGCCTTGCCGCTCGCGCGCCCGAACGCGTCCTTGCCTTCGAGCGTCACGATGAAGCTCAACCCTTTATTCAACACCTTCGGGAACGGATGCGCGGGGTCGAGGCCGACGGGGCTCAAGATCGGCACGAGGTCGTGCGTAAAGTAGTGCCGCAACCATTGGCTCTGCTTCGCGTTCCAACGGTCGCGCGGGATGAAGCGGATGCCCTCCAGATCGAGGCGCGGCAGCAGCAGCTCGTTCAGCACGCGGTATTGCTCGTCGAGCAACTCATGCGCGACCTGTGCGATCGCGCGCAACTGTTCGCCCGGCGACATGTTGTCGGGACCGCGTTGTGTCACGCCGAATGCCTGCTGGTGGATCAGCCCGGCGACGCGGATCTCGAAGAACTCGTCGAGGTTGGCGTTGGCGATGCACAGGAACGACAACCGTTCGAGCAACGGCACGTCCTCGTCCTTCGCCATCTCGAGCACGCGCCGATTGAATTCGAGCTGCGACAACTCGCGGTTGATGTATAGCTCGGGGCTCAGCAGGTTCGGCGCTTGTGGTGTATTCAATGCGTTCATCGCGCGGCGTGTCGAGCGGGGTCTTGGGGCGGCGAGGAAGAGCTTATCATGCGCGCTCCCGATGACCACGAGATGACAGATGCGTGACGAAGTATTCCGCCACCCGCGCGCGCAGATCGTCGATTTCGTATTCGATGAAACAGTCGCCGCCGCGTTTCCCGACATGATTCGGCGCTCGGTCCCAGGCTACGAAACCGTGGTGCCGATCAGCGGATTGATCGCAGCGCGACACGCCCGTTCGGGCGGCAGCTGCTACGACCTTGGCTGCTCGTTGGGCGCGACTGCGGTGGCAATCCTCTCGCAGTTGGAGACGCCCAATTGTCGGGTCATCGCGGTCGACAATTCACAAGCGATGCTCGATCGCGCGCGAACGCTGCACGGCGATGAAGTTCGCATCGAGTGGGTACAGGCCGATCTGCGCGACATCGAGATCGAAAACGCGTGCGCCGTGGTCATGAACTACACGCTGCAGTTCGTGCCGAGCGCGGACCGACTGGAATTGCTGACGCGTATCCGCGCGGGACTCGACCCGACCGGCGTCCTGATCGTTTCCGAAAAGGTGCGCTTCGGCGACGCGTGGTGTCAGGACTACTTCGACCACACGCACACGGCCTACAAACGCGCCAACGGTTACAGCGCGTTGGAGGTTGCGCAGAAACGCACCGCACTCGAACACGTGCTGATTCCGGATCGGATGGAAGATCACGAGGCGCGCTTCAAAGCCGCCGGATTCGGCAGAGTGCACGCGTGGTTTCGTTGTCTGAACTGGGTGTCGTACGTCGCGATGGTGTGATGAGCTGTCGTGACGCCTGAACAATCTCTCACGGCGATCTGGGATGCCGCATTCGCGCGGCTGCCGCAATGGCGTGGAATGCTTGTGTTGCTCGAACACAACCTCGCCGCACACGGCGACGGGCGCGATTGGCTCGACACGATCGCGGCGCTGCCGCGCGTCGACGACGCCGACATCAACATCGGGGCGACGATTCGTATCGGCGTCGAGTCCGATTTGACAGACGGCGATCGAAGCGCGCTGCGCCAGCAGTTGTTGGCATTACAACCGTGGCGCAAAGGTCCGTTCGAGTTCTTCGGCGTGCACATCGATACGGAATGGCGCAGCGACTGGAAATGGAATCGCGTTGCACCGCACCTGAGCCCACTCGTTGGCCGCACGGTGCTCGACGTCGGCTGTGGTAACGGCTACTACGGCTGGCGGATGTGCACCGCGGGTGCGCGGCTCGTGATCGGAATCGATCCGACGCTCGTCTACGTGATGCAGTACCTCGCGGCACTGCGGTACTTGATGCCGGCGCGACCCGCGCTCGTAAACGCCATACTGCCCGCGCGTCTCGAGGACGTGCCGAGCGCCGGCGGCGCGTTCGATACCGTGTTCTCGATGGGCGTGCTCTACCATCGCCGTGACCCACTCGAGCACCTGCGCGCGTTGCGTGCGCAGGTGCGCTCCGGCGGCGAACTGGTGCTCGAAACGCTGATTGTCGAAGGCTCGACGTTGGTGCTGGCACCGCAGGATCGTTACGCACGCATGCGCAACGTCTGGCAAATTCCGGACCGAGATATGTTGCTGCGTTGGGTCGAGGACGCCGGGTTTCGTCAGCCGCGCATCGTCGATGTCACGGCGACGACGCCGTCCGAACAGCGCACGACGCAGTGGATGCCGTTCGAGGCGCTCGCGCAGTCGCTCAGTCCGGCCGATCCCTCACGCACGATCGAAGGTTATCCGGCCCCGCTTCGCGCCGTCGTCATCGCACACGCGCAGGGATAAGGGGTCAGACCCCACTCATCTAAGGGGTCAGACCGGTCAGACCCCGCTCAT
>CAYUMA010000620.1:0-1935 GCA_964445675.1 uncultured Pseudomonadales bacterium
AGGAACAACAGCAGCGCTTCCTGCCGGACATCCGTTCGCGCAAAGTGAACTGGTGTCAGGGTTATTCCGAACCGGGCGCGGGTTCCGATCTCGCATCGCTGAAAACGAAAGCAGAGCTTTCCGCCGATGGCAAAACCTACACCGTCAACGGGACCAAGATCTGGACGACCGCCGCGCAGATCGCTGACTGGATCTTCTGTCTCACGCGCACGGCCGATACCGGCAAGCGCCAGGAAGGCATCACGTTCCTGCTGTTTCCGATGAAACAACCCGGCGTCGAAGTGAAGCCGATCATCACGCTCGGCGGCAGCCACACGGTCAACATGGTGCACATCACCGACGTCAAAGTGCCGGTCGAAAATCGCGTCGGCGAGGAAGGCCAGGGCTGGACATATGCAAAAGGCCTGCTGCAGCACGAGCGCACCGGCCTCGCAGGGATTTCGCGTTCGCTTGTTGCGCTCGAAAAACTCAAGGAGCAAGCCGGCAGCGTCAAACGCGGCAACGGTTCGTTGATGGATGAACCCGCGTTCCGCGCGAAGGTCGCTGCGCTCGAAGTCGATCTGCTCGCGCTCGAGTTCACCGAACTGCGCAGCCTCGCCGCGGCATCGGCCGGCGGCGCGCTCGGACCGGAATCGTCGATCATGAAACTCAAAGGCACCGAGATTCAGCAACGCATCGCCAAACTCACAGTCGAAGCGGGCGGCATCTATGCGGCGGGCTGGGGTCATCCGGTCGGGCCCAAATTCGCGCGTAACGGCATGGCGAGTTATCTGTCGAGCCGCGCATACACGATTTACGGCGGCGCGAGCGAGGTCCAGAAGGACGTCATCGCGAAGAACGTGCTCGGCATCAAGAGCGGCAAGAAGTAAGGAACGACCCATGAATTTCGATTTGAGTTCGGAACAACAGCTGCTGAAAGACAGCGTCGAGCGCTTCGTCGCCGACAACTATTCGCTCGAGGCGCGCATCAAGGTCACCGACGCGGAGCCCGGCTTCTCGAAGGACCACTGGAAGTCGTTCGCCGATCTCGGCTGGCTCGCGCTGCCGTTCGCCGAAGCCGACGGCGGCTTTGGCGGCGGCACGATCGAGACGATGTTGTTGATGGAAGCGTTCGGCAAAGGCCTCGTCGTCGAACCGTATTACGCGAGCGTCGTGCTCGGTGGCGGTGCGTTGCGGCACGGCGCGACGAAAGCAATCAAAGACTCGATTCTCCCGGGCGTCATCGACGGCACGCGCCAGCTCGCATTCGGGTATGCCGAAGAACAAGCGCGGTTCGATCTCGAGGACGTCGTGACGAGCGCGAAGACCGACGCGAACGGTTATGTGCTGAACGGCACGAAGTCCGTCGTGCAGAACGCGGCGACCGCCGACCACATCGTCGTCTCGGCGCGCACGTCCGGCGGCCAGGTCGACCGTGAGGGCATCACGCTGTTTCTGATCGACGCCAAGCAGGACGGCGTCGAACGCGACAATTACCCGACCGTCGACGGCCTGCGCGCGTCGGAGGTCAAACTGAAAGATGTGCGCGTCGGCCGCGATCGCGTGATCGGTGAAGTCGGTAAAGGCTTCGCAATCCTGCAGGCCGACGCCAACGACGCCATTCTGGCGCTGTCCGCGGAAGCCGTCGGCGCGATGGAAATTCTCTATAAGGACACCGTCGAATATACCGGGCAGCGGCAACAGTTCGGTCACGCGCTGTCGGAGTTCCAGGTGCTGCAGCACCGGATGGTCGAAATGTTCATGGAATACGAACAGTGCAAGTCACTGCTGTACCGCGCCACGCTCGAAGCGGCGCAGGACGCCACGAGCGCGCAACGCACGATCCACGCGCTGAAGCACCTCGTCGGCAAAGCCGGCATCTTCATCGGCGAAAACGCGGTGCAGTTGCACGGCGGCATGGGCATGACCGAAGAGTTGCGGATCGGCCACTACTTC
>CAYUMA010000621.1:0-8615 GCA_964445675.1 uncultured Pseudomonadales bacterium
CAGGTCGGGCGACCTCGACCGCGGCATCACCAGTCTCGAGCGCGCTGTCGAACTGAATCCGCGTCACCCGGTTGCGTACAACGAACTCGGATTGCTCTATCGCAAAAAAGGCGATTTTGCGAAGGCGCGCGCCAGCTACGAGACGGCACTCCAACAGTCGCCGCAGTTTCATTACGCGCGACTGAATCTCGCAATCCTGTGTGATCTGTATCTCGCGGATGTCAGTTGTGCGTTGGACAACTACGTCGCGTATCAGCAGACGATGCCCCACGACAAGAACGCGGCGATGTGGATCGCCGATCTGCGCGCCCGCGCGACCAAGTAGGAGGACGTATGCGTCGATCACTCTGTTGTTTTCTGCTCATCGCCGCGAGTGCGGCTGTGGCCGACGACAGCACCGGCGACACAAACACCGACGCGCCGGCTAACGATCCGTCGGCGCCGCAAGGCGACGTGCAGATGTCAGGCATGTCGATTCTCGGGAACGACGAGGCGCCGAAGTCGCTCGTGCTCGTTCCGTGGAAGAGCTCACAGCTGGGCGACATGCCGGCCCTCTCGAGGCTGCCGGATGACGCGATAAGGCCTGTGGACAAAGACGTTTTCAGTCGCGAGCTCTCGTACTACCAGATTCGATCGGATTCGAAGTGACCCGTTACCAAGAGGTTTGAACCATGGACATCTTTTACTCAATCGTAGAGTTCTTTTCGCGGGGCGGCGTTTTTATGCTGCCGATTCTGTTCGTGGCGGCGCTCGGCGTCGCGATCGCGGTGGAGCGATTTATCACGCTCACGCGAATGAGTGTCAAGAATCGCGGCATGTGGTCGACGCTCGATCCCGTGCTGACGAACGGCGAATTCGATAAAGCGCGCGAGATGGCCGGCAAGGACGACACCGCGATTGCACGCCTGATCGCTGTCGGGCTTTCGTTGCAAGGTGCAGTGCGGCGCCGCGACGACGTCAAGATCGCGATGCAGGAATGTATGACCGGCATCATGCCGCAGCTCGAAAAGCGCACCCACTATCTCGGGACGCTTGCGAACATCGCGACGCTGCTTGGCCTCCTCGGCACCGTCAGCGGTCTGATCCACGCGTTCTCGGCGGTCGCAACAGTGAACCCGGCAGAGAAAGCAAACCTGCTCTCGGCGAGCATCTCGGAAGCGATGAACTGCACGGCGTTCGGCCTGATGGTCGCAGTCCCGTTCCTCGCCTGTCATTCGCTGCTGCAGACGAAAACCGTCGAGTTGATCGACCATCTGGAAGCCGCGTCGATCAAGTTCCTGACAGTGCTCACGCATCGCCAGCCGACCCGCAGCCATCTCGAGCTCGCGCGCGCAGCAAACGGGTAACGCCATGTACGACAGCCACACGCGCCGTGCGATCAAACCATCGGGGCTGCTGCTCGTTCCGATGATCGACATCTTCACGGTGCTGGTCACGTTCCTGTTGATGACCGCGGTGTTCGCGCGCATCACGGTGCTCGATCTCGACCTCGATCTGGCGAGTTCCGACAGCGACAAACCTGCCGAGCCTGAATTCAGGCTCGAAGTGATCGTGCGCAAAGAAGGTCTCGAGCTCACCAACGGAACACAACGCATCGCGGCGATCCCGAACGTCGAGGGTGGGTATGACCTGAAGACGCTCTCCGAACTCGCCGTGTCGCTGAAGCGCGACTACCCGCAGACCGACAGTGCGTCAGTGCTGCTGGAGCCCACGGTCGAGTACGACTACCTCGTTCAGGTCATGGATGCGATTCGAACCGTGGACGCAGCGTCGGTGCCCGGAGCCGCAGAACTCGGCCAGAGCCAGTCGGCCCTCGCCGGCGATGCCAAGCCGATACGCGTGGCCCTGTTTACGAAGATTGCCGTTGGAGATGCGCCATGAGCGTACTCGTCCCTTCCCGCAGCAAGATGAAGAACAGCCTCCATCACCGCGGCGACGCGGAGCTCAATCTGATTCCGTTGATCGACATCCTGTCGGTGATGGTCGCGTTCCTGCTCGTCTATTCGACGAACGTCGAAGTCGTGCAGAACGCGAAGGGCATCGTGATTCCGCAGTCGACGGCGGAGTTGCAACCGAAACAATCGGTCGTGGTGATGGTCACGAAGGACCAGCTGTTCGTTCAGGGCGAGTTGGTCGCCAGCGTTCAGGACATTCGCGACTCGATGGAACCGTCGGTCGAGTCGCTTCGCGCCGTGCTCGAGCGCCCCATGCTCGTCAACGCGGATCAGGTCGCGCGTGATGCGTGGCTCGCGTCTCGCGAAATTACGGTGATCGCCGACAAATCGTTGCACTTTGCGGTGCTGAAGAAAGTGATGTCGACCTGCACGGCGGCCGCCTACGGGAAGATCTCACTGGCCGTCATCGAGAAGGAGCAACCGGCTCACAAGGGGGCACCGACAGCGGTGTAGCCGTATGGCCGAGTCATTGGAAGTCTCAGGGGATGTGATGGAACCCACTACAGCCCAGCAATTAACCGAGCATCTGGCAGCCGCCCGGGAGAAGCTCGACGGTCTCGTCGCGCACCTGCGCGCAATCGACGCCGAGCTCTCCGATCTCGCGACGCAGCGCAAACAGCATGCTTTGCTGCAGGACGTCTGCAGCGCGCTCGATCAGCTCGACTCGAGCGGTGGCGCCGAACTCTTCTGGGGCAGTGTCGCGATGCACGACGTCGAACGTCGTCTACGCGCCGCGCGCGAGCGACTGCAGCTGTTCAACGATCGCGTTGGCGAAATCGAGGCGCGACGGCGCGCACAGCTCGACGAAATCAACCAGGAACAGGAACACGCGCAATTCCTCGAAGACGACGTGTTCGACGCTTTGGAGGAAGAGGAACGGCTCAAACACGAATGGATCGTCGAGCGCGAAATCGATTCGCTGCGCGAATTTGCCGCGATGCCGTCGTGGACGCAGGGCGGCGAAGACGACCGGCGCTTCCGCAAATCGCTCGCCGGCGCACTGCTCGCGAGCCTCGCGCTCGCATTGATCGTCCCCTTCATCGAGCTACCGCTGCCCGACACTGACGCACCGGCAAACGTCCCGGAGCGCGTCATTACGATGATGATGCAGGAAATCCCGCGTCCCAAGCCGCCGGCGCAGGTACCGGTACCGCCACCGCCGCAGATTGCGCAGCAAAAGCCGATCGAGAAAACGCAGCCGCAGCCAGCCGTCCAGCCGCAGCCGCAGGAACCGACACCGGAAGTTCCCGCTCCGCAGGGCATTCTCGCGTTCCGCGAAAAGCTCGACGCGTTCAAGGATGCGCCGATCGTCTCGCGGCTCGGATCGCAGGCACAGATCAACAACTCGAACTCGTCGTCGCGGCCAGAGCGATCGATGTTGACGAACAACACGCCCGGATCGAGTGGCGGGATCAAGCTCGCCGCGCTCAGCCGCAATCTGGGCGCCGGCGGCGACGAGCGCGGCGCCATTCAAGGCGAAGCGTTGACTGTTGCGTCGAGCACGATCAGCGCCAGTGGCGGCGGTGACCGTCCCGTGAGTGACGGGGCGACCCTCGCGCGCACCGACGAGGAGATTCAGATCGTGTTCGATCGCTACAAAGCGTCGCTCTATCGCCTCTATAACCGCGAGCTGCGTAACGATCCGACGTTGCAGGGCAAAATGATCTTGCGATTGACGATCGAACCCGACGGCAGCGTGTCGGCGTGCGCGTTGCAGGCAACGGACATGAAGGCACCCGAGCTCGTGGCGCAGATCGTCGAGCGCGTGCGCGCGTTCGATTTCGGCGCGAAGGCAGTGCCCACGATTACGATCGTCTACCCGATCGATTTCCTCCCAGCCGCGTGAGGCGCATCTCCGTGCATGCGCCTCTGCGGCCCGGGATTCTCGAATTCGACTTCGGCGCCAAAGATGTGCCGTCGATCACACTCCCGCCTCCGATCAATTTCCTGCCGACCGCGTGAAGGCGCGGTAATCGCTGGCGACATACGTCGCAATGTCGGTGACCGCCGGCAGATTCTCGATCCGGTGTGATACGCGTCACGTCCTGCCGTTACGACTCGCGCGATAGTCATTACATACCAATAACAATTTTTCGCCGCGTTGTGGGCGGCGGTGCCGATTGGCAGAGAGGCTGAACATGGTGGGCAGTATTCGATCCATGCTCCGGTCACGCATCGCGCGGAACGGTTTCGACCCGAGATAAGGCCGAACCGTCAACGCCATGCAACGAAAGTACATCGGTTGGCAGAGGGCCTGCTCGCAGGTTGTACGCGCCTGCGTGCGTCCGTTAGCTGCAACCTTTGGTGGCGCCCTGTTGGCCGTGCTCGCGTTCATCTGGCCTGGGCAGAGCGCATACGCGGCGGCGTGTCCGGCCGGCGCCGACGTCGCAATCTCGGTCGATAACGCCGCGAGCTACTGCGAACTGTGCGGCGTCGGTCAGGTAACGGTGCGCGTCGGTTACGCCGGCAACAACAACCCTGATATCACGCACATCGTCATCTCGGAGGATCTGAGCGGTCCCGGCCTCGTGCCGGTGCCGAACACGACGACGGTGACGGTCGGCAACGGTCCCGTGCCGCCCGCTCCAGTACCGGCGTTCGTCGGCGGCGTGTGGACGTGGGATTTCGGCAACTTCCAGCTCGAACCCCAAGGGCAGAATCCCGGCAACGGTCAATTCCTGCAGATCACCTTCCAGGTCCGGCGCGCCAACAGCGTGACGGAGGAAGGCTTGTTCAACGCGAGCAAGGCGATCACATCGCGCGTTGCTTATGAGACCGACACCGACGTGTGCCCCGTCGAGACCAGTTTGGACACCCTCGCGTTCCGCGCACCGAATCCGAACGTCATCAAGCAGGGCCGCAACGTCGATGCGAATCAGGCGTCCGGTCAGTACACGAACACGGTGCACGGGCACAACAACGACGACGTCATCTGGCGGATCCAGATTCAGAACACCGGGACCCTCGCGGCGCTGCAGGACGTGAAATTCACCGACCTGATGGCGGCGGGCAATGTCGACATCACGTACGCCTGCCCGACCGAAGCCACCGCAACGACACTCGCGAACCAGGGCGGCGGTGGGCCTATCCCGGCCGGATGCATACCTGCGAGCAACACGCTGAACGACTTCGACGTCGTCACTCCATTCGGCGGACCCGGCACGACGAATTTCCCGAACGGCGGCGCCGTCAACGGTTTCACGCGCAACCTCAACGGTCGCGACATCGACGTCGCTGCCTCCGGCACCGCATCGATTTATCTCGTCGGCAAGATCACCGCCGACGCGTCGTGCACCAGCGGGGGCAGGAACAACGTCGTCTCCGGGGTCGAGTTCGGTTGCGAAGCGGATGGCAACGGCGTCGGCGGCATTCCGGATACCGGCGCGACGGCGACGTTGCGCACGTACCACGGCGATAGCGCGGCGCAGGTGACCATCACGCGCAGCTTCACCGGCGTCAACACCGTCGGCACCACAACGGTTTCGACACAACCGCTCGGCGCGCGCGGCCTGGTGACACTGACGATCACGAACAATACCGGCGGCACGGTGAAGGAGATTTTCCTCGACGACGTGCTACCGGCGAACTACGTCGTCGATCCGACCTATTGGACGGGCGGCGCGATCAAGACGCTGCCCGTGCGTACCACGCCGATCGCCGGCGAGAGTTCGATCCGCCCGGCGTTCAACGCATATCCCGGCATGATCGACCGGCTCACGTGGGAGAACCCGCAGGGCTCCCTGACGCCGCCGTCGCAGAATCCGCTGCAGAACACGGCGCCGAGTTTCCGCCTGTGGAGCAGCACACAACACCCGCTGTATCCCGAACAGATCCACATGCTGCGTAACGGCGACGTCCTCACGGTGACGTTCCCGGTCGTGCTGATCAGCCAGGACCGCGGCGTCTTCGAGCCGTATGACCTCGTCGCAAACCTCGACGTGACGCCCGAAGTGACGGCTGACGGCACCGACCCCGTGCGTCCGCCGTTGCAGAGCAACCAGCTGCACGCCGAATACGACACGTTCTGCACGACGCAGGGCAACGACGGCGCGGGCCACTTTGCGTTCGACTACAACACCGCGAACATCAATCCGTTCCCCGAAGACCTCGATGTCGCGATCACCGACATCAACAACAATCCGGCGTCCGTCATGATCCTGACGAACGATCCGAACCAGCAGCTGCCGATCCGCGTGCGGCTGACCAACAACGGCGGTCACAGTGCCGCGAACTATCACGCGTTCGTCAGCTTCGGCGGCACGATGCAGGTCGTCACGGCGCCGGCGGGATGCGTGCTGATCACGCCAACCGGCAGCCCGCTGCAGCCGATTCCGTGGAAGACATGGATCGAGCCGAGCCCCATCCCCGCTAACGCGACCGTGTACCACTGCACCGCGCCCGCGAGCATCGCGCCCGCGACGACGGCGAATCTCACCTTCAACGTGATCAAGACCAACAATGCGGCGCGCATTGCGCTCGACGACTTGTCGCTGCGCGCCGACGTCGTCGGCGAGGTCACGTTGCACGACGGCACGCCGCTGTGGTTCCCGACGCCGATCGTGCGACCCGACGGCCAGCTCGACCGCGCGAACGACTACACGCTCGACGGCGTGCGCCAGCGTGTGATCGGTTTCAACCTGATCAAGACCGGGCTCACGTGCAACGAGAACGATCCGGCGCAGTTCGAGCCGGGCCCGAATGCCAAACAGGCGCAACGTGTAGAGATCGGCGAGGAATGCCAGTACCGCGTGCGCACCGGCGGCTGGTTCGGCTTCGAGACGCCGGGTTTCACGCTGATCGAAGTCCGCAACATCGCCGTCACCGACAACCTGCCGACGGGGCAGGGTTACGTCTCGTCGACCGATCCCGCGCCGACCAGTTCGGCGCAGATCGTCGGCATCTCGCTGATGGGCAATCCCGTGCCGCCGACGCCGAACGGTCTCTATGCGCCGGGCACGCCGTTTACGTGGAACTTCAACCAGAGCTCGCCGATCGACCAGCTCGACGAATGGTTCCAGGCCAACGTGACGACCCGGGTGCTGAACAACCCGGTCAACGTGGTCGCGGCGCCAAACCAGCACGCGTTGAACAGCACGAACGTGTTGACGTCGACGTTCACGGCGATCTTCGAGAGCCTCGGCGTGCAGACGCCGTATGCACTGGGCCCGAGCACGGTCGGTTACCCGACGGAACCGATCCGCCGCGAAGATCTGAAGATCACCGAGCCGCGCCTCACGGTCGTCAAAGAGGTGTGCAACGAAACGCGTTACGGCGTCGGCCCCGCGTGTACCAACTTCACGACGCTCGCCGACGACGGCGACGCGTACAACGCGTACATCTATCGCCTGCGCGTCACCAACGAAGCGGCCGCGAACGGCATTGCGCGGTCGCCCGCGTACGACGTCACCGTGACCGACACGCTCGACGCGAGCGGTCTCGCGTGCGTGCTGCCGTTTGCGAGCGACGGCCTCGACAACGACGCCGACACGACAAACGACGGCGGCGACTCCGACGGCGAAGGCTCGGTCGCGAGCAACTGCACCGTCGGCGTACCGGCGGTCGTCACGTTCTCGCGCTTGCACAGTACAGGCCTGCGGCGCATCGACCCGGGCGCGTACGTGACGCTCTACTACCGCGTTGACTTCGACGACGACGCCGCGCCGCAGCAGACGTTCACGAACTCGTACACGGCGAGCTACGACTCGCTTGCGGGCAACACCAACGAAAGCAGCAACCAGACGGTCGACCCGCGCCCGACGGGCAATATCGGCGGCGCGCGCGTCTACACCAGCGCGCCGGCCGTCGCGCGCGTACGCGTGATCCCGGTCGAAACGCAGCCAAAACGGATCACACGAACGTCGCACACCGCAGCGCCGGTGCCGCCCGCGCTACAGAGCGTGGTCGTTGGCGAAGAAGTCGAATTCGAATTGACGACGCTGCTGCCGGTTGCGTTGCTGCGCAACTTCGTGATCCGTGACGAGCTGCCGCCCGGTCTGCGCTGCAGCGAAGCGCCCACGATCAATCTGAGCGCGCCGCCGTATGCGGCCGCGGGCTTCCAGCCGGGCGGCACGTTTACGCCGACGTGTACCGACACCCTCGTCGAATGGAACTTCGGCAATCAGCGCATCACGCAGGGCACGACGCCCGACAACCGCTTCCCGTTCAACATCCGCTTCATCACGCGCGTCGAGAACAGCGCGACGACCAACAACGCCTACACGATCTCGAACGGCGCGCCGGCGACGAACGTGGTCGCGCGTTACATCAACGAAGCCAATGCGCTGGTCGAATACGCCTTCGGTCAGGTCAGCATGGTGGTGCGCGAGCCGCTGATTGCGCTGACCAAGTCGTTCACGCCGGTCGTCAACGCCGACGCGGCGGATGAGTTGACCGTCACCGTGACCGCGACGAACAACGGCACGAGCCCCGCGTACAACCTGCGCGTATTCGACGATCTCACGGCCGGCATCTTCAGCTACGTCGGCAATGTCGGCGGCGCCAATGTGCCGACTGTGGATACCGCGCTGCTCGGGCCCGACCGGCCCGTGTTCAGCTATCCCGCGGGCTATGCGATTGCGCCGGGTGCGTCGGTCAGCTTCACGTTCGTCGTGCGCGTCGAAGGTCTGCCCGAGCCGCACAAAGTGCTCGCGAACACGCTCT
>CAYUMA010000622.1:0-2785 GCA_964445675.1 uncultured Pseudomonadales bacterium
AAAGACGCGACCGCGAGCACACCGGCGGTGTTGTGGAGCTACGGCAAGTTCGCTCAATCGATTCTCGACTTTGCGATCATCGCATTCGCGATCTTCCTGCTGATCAAGGGGATGAACGCGATGAAGAAAAAAGAAGAGGCCAAACCCGCCGCTCCCGCCGCACCGCCCCAGCAGGAAGTGCTGCTCGCCGAAATTCGGGATTTACTGAAGCGACGCTGACCGCGCGCGCTTGTGGGAGCGATCGGAAGACTCGCGATCAGGAGATCGCTCCTACGGCGGGTGCGACACACCTACCAACAGCGACTCCTCCCACCACAAACCTTCGGCGAAGCTGCGGACACTCGACGCAGGCGGAGATGGCTGTTCGTTGCGCCGGACCGTCTCGCGCCATGGATGGCGCGAGCGAGCGTACAGGGATGTATTCACAGCGTGTCCGGGGCAACGAACAGCCATCTCCGCCGTAATTCGTCTCCCTCCAAACTGCTGCCGCTCAGCCGATCTTCAGATCCGCTCGGAACGGCGCGTGTTCGTTCAGGTAGTCGATATCCTGCTGAACGTAGGCGCGTTCGTCTTTCAGATAACGCGCGATCGCGTCGCGTAATCCGGCGTCACGGATCCAGTGTGCGCTGTAGGTCGCTTGTGGTGTGTAACCGCGCGCGACCTTGTGGGGTCCTTGCGCGCCGGCTTCGACGCGCGTGAGGCCGCGACTGATCGCAAAGTCGATCGCCTGGTAATAACACGCTTCGAAGTGCAGGAAGCGGTGATCTTCGACGCAGCCCCAGTTGCGCCCGTACAACGCGTCGCTGCCGATGAAATTCAGCGCGCCGGCGATGTAGCGTCCGTCGCGACGGCACATGACGAGCAGAATGCGGTCGGCCATTGCGGCCGTCACCAGACTGAAGAATCGTCGCGTCAGATAAGGACTGCCCCACTTGCGATTGCCGGTGTCGGTATAAAAGTCGAAGAACGCGTCCCAGTGGTGTTCGCGAATGTCGCTGCCGGTGACCCACTCGATGTCGATACCGGCGTCGACGACCTCGCGCCGCTCGCGCTTCAGATTTTTGCGCTTTTTCGATGCGAGCTCGGCGAGAAAATCGTCGAACGTCGTGTATTGATGATTGTGCCAGTGGAATTGCTGATCGACGCGCTGCAGCAGGCCGCGGTCGCCGAGCGCGCGCCATTGTGATTCCGGCAGGAACGTCAGATGCAGCGATGACACACCGGTCTGTGTCGCGGTCTGCACGCATGCGGTCGCCAGCTGTTGCTCGATCGCATCCGCGTCCGGACCGGGGCGCGCGAGCAGCCGTCGTCCGGTCGCCGGCGTGAACGGAACGCTGACCTGCAGCTTCGGGTAGTAGGTACCGCCGGCGCGGTGCCACGCCTCCGCCCATTGACCGTCGAATACGTATTCGCCGCGCGAATGCCCTTTCAGATACATCGGCACGACGCCGACGATCTGCTGCGCGGCGTCTTCGACAACGACATGGAACGGTTGCCAGCCCGTGCGCGACACCGCGCTGCCGCTCGCCTCGAGTGCGTGCAGGAAGCCGTGATCGAGGAACGGATTGTCCGGCGTCGCGCCGCCCGGGTTCGCGCACGCGTTCCACGAGGATGCGGGAATTTCGTCGATCGAATGCACGATGCGGGCTGAACGACCGGCTGTGCCGGAGGCTTGTTTCGTCACGACGCTATCAACGAAGTTCGCTATCAACGCAGGCGAGGGTCGTTAGAATACCCGATTAGTCGTACAACGGAATTTCGAGTGCGCCGATCTGAGGATCTCACTACCGGCTCGGTCGGACGCCACCTGATCCGCCTCACGTTGCCGATGTTCTTCGGCATCTCCTCGATGATGCTCACGTCGATGGTCGACACGATCTACATCGGCTGGATCGGCACGCGCGAACTGGCCGCCGTCAGTTTTTCGTTCCCGGTCGTGATGGGCCTGTCCTCGGTATCGATGGGGCTGGGCGTGGGCGCGACGTCGATCATGTCACGCGCGCTCGGCGGCGGCGACCGCGCGCGGGCGTACGTGCTCGGCACACACACGCTGCTGCTGGTGCTGATGCTGGTGGTCACGCTCGCGGTCTGTGGCCATCTGTTCGGCCCGCAGCTGTATCGGCTGCTCGGTGCCGACGACGTGATGCTGCCGATGGTCACCGCGTACATGGACATCTGGTTCATCGGTTTGCCGCTCTTTGCGGTGCCGATGGTGGGCATGTCGATGTTGAGCGCGATGGGCAATGCGCGGGTGCCCGGCACGTTGATGACCGCGTCCTCGGGGATACAGGTCGTGCTCGCGCCGATCTTGATCTTCGGCCTGCCCGGGATTCATTCCGGGATCGGTTTCACCGGGTCCGCCTGGGCGTTTGTCATCTCGCGCGGGCTCGGTCTGGTGGCAACGGCGTACGTCATGTCGGACCGCGGCATGATCCGGCCGTTGGGCGAATGGCGCGCCGTGCTGCATTCGTGGCTCGAAGTGCTTCGCATCGGCGTGCCCTCGATCATGACGAACCTGATCGGGCCGGTGTCGATGGGCGTCGTGTTCGGACTGCTTGCGAAATACGGCCACGCCGTCGTTGCCGGCTTTGGCGTTGCGGTTCGCATCGAAGCGTTGGCGCTGATGATTCTGATGGCGCTGTCCGGCAGCATCGCGCCGATGGTCGGCCAGAACTGGGGGGCGGGGCAGCATGAACGGATCGACGAGACGCTGCGCATCGGTTACCGGTTCTCGTTCGCTTGGGGCGTGTTCGTGGCTGCGGTGCTTGCGATCTTCGGGCGCGGC
>CAYUMA010000623.1:0-2604 GCA_964445675.1 uncultured Pseudomonadales bacterium
GGCGACTTCGATCGCGCATTCGTGTGGCTCGACCGCGCCATCGACAATCGTGAGGTGGGGCTGTTCTCGCAACTCCGCCTCGCTCCGGCGTACGCGCCGCTGCGCGCGGATCCGCGTTTTGCCGCCGCGATGGCGCGCCTCGCGGCGCTCGAAAAGCCGAGCGCGCGCTGAAGCACAGGACCATCACCCTCTGCGTGTGCTCTATGGAATCTGCACAAAACCCACCCCTCAGTTAGACTGTTGGCTGTTGCCTCTTCGCGTTCAGGTCGGTATACTGTTTATATCTACAGTATGGTATCGGCCAATGAAAACGCTCGATTCTCACACGATCGAACAATTGATCACCGAAATCGTCGCACTGTGCGGACACATCCAGGCGGCTGAGTTCCGTCTGCTCGAACTGATCCGCCGGCTCGACGAAGCAAGACCGTGGAACCGGTGCGAGATGCCGAGCTGCGCGCATTGGCTGAACTGGAAATGCGGCATCGATCTGGTGACGGCGCGGGAAAAGGTGCGGGTGGCACATGCGCTGCCGAAGTTGCCGCTGGTCAGCGCAGCGTTTCAGGACGGCCGGCTGAGCTACTCGAAGGTGCGCGCGATTACGCGGATAGCGACGCAGGAGAACGAACCGGAGTTGCTGCAAGTCGCGCTGTCGAATACGGCCGCGCACGTCGAGAAGATCGTGAAGCGCTATCGACAAGTGGAGCGGTTGCAGGACGCGCGCGCCGCATTCAACGCGTACCAACGTCGGGAGTTTTCGTCGCACTTTGCCGACGACGGCTCGCTCGTGTTCGAAGGCCGGTTGCCGCCGGAAGCCGGCGCGATGTTGCTGCAGGCGCTCGACCGCGGCGTGGAGTGGCTGTTTCACGGCCAACCGCAGCGGCAAAGATCTTCACGTGACGAGGCGAGAATTCAGGATGTTCCGTTGGGGGAACGGCGAGCGGACGCGCTCGCGATTCTTGCGGAACGTTTTCTGGCTCAACCGCCCGGAGCAGACGAAGCCCTGCAAACCGCCGATCGATTTCAGTTGGTGGTGCACGCTTCCGCGGAATCGCTGCCCGAGTACGGCGCGATCGATCCCAACGATCCTCCACAGGTGCAGGACGGTCCGGTGCTCGCCGCGGAAACGGCTCGACGGATCGGTTGCGACTGCAGCATGGTCCGCATACGCGAGACTGAACACGGCGAACCGCTCGACATCGGACGCAAAACGCGCACGATCCCACCGGCGATCAACCGTGCGTTGAAACGAAGAGACCGCGGCTGCCGCTTTCCGGGCTGTACCAACATGCGCTTCGTCGATGGCCACCACATCCGGCACTGGGCCGATGGCGGCGAGACCAAGCTCGGCAATCTGGTTCTGCTATGCAGACATCACCACCGGCTGGTGCACGAAGGCGGTTACTACATCGTCAAGGACGGCGTTGAGTTCATCTTCGCGCGCGGCGACGGAGAAGTGGTTCTGCGTGAGTCGAACCAGCGGCTGACGGCCGGCATCGATGCGCTGTTATCGCCTCCGCTCAGCGCGTGACGCGACGACATCGGGCCTAACGAGCCTTTAGCTTTGCGGGCCGGCTGCGGCGCGAAGTTCCAGCCACGGCGAGGCGGCGAGCGCCGAAAGCGAGACGCGAAGCGCGCCCAGGTCGGCAATCACTTCTCGTGCCTCGGGGTTGGTCGCCGCTTGCGCCTGCAGAAACATCCACATTTCGATGCTCGTCTGCTCGTAGGTCGGAAAGTCGCCGGTGGTCTGCGTCACCTGGAAGTCCGCCAGCGCGGCGAGCAGCCACGGCGCTCGCGTTTCTTCATAGGCGATCGGAAAGAAATCGGCCACGAGCCCGTCGAGGTTGCGATCCTTCGCAACGCGTGACGCGAGCAAGCTTCCCAAGCCGCGGGCTTGACGCGCGGCGGCCGACATCCCCTGGCCATACAGCGGGTTGTAATGACAGATCGCATCGCCGATCGGAACAAGCCCCTCAGGAAAATTGGTGAGCTGTTCGAATCGCCGGCGAATGCTGCGCGGAAAACGGAAGTGTGCCGGTGGCGCGACGGGCTCCGCACCTTCGAGCAGGCGCGCGTGGATCGGTGTGATCAGCGTCTTCGCCCACTGCCGAAACCCGTCCATGTCCTTCGGCGGATAGTCGCCGAACCTGCCGCCGATGGTCGCGAGCCAGAGCCCGTTTTCCATCTTCACCAGCGCGCCACCGCGGGTCGGGTAGGATCCTGCCGGGTCAGGGAAAATGAAGTAGCCGATCTCCTCGAAGACGTTCCAGTTCGCCGGCCGCAGGAACACACTCGTGTATGCGAAGTCGCAATTGACGATTTCTTCAGCGGGTCGACCGATGCCCATCCGATCGAGCCACGGCAGCGTACGACACGCCTTGCCGGTCGCGTCGATCACGAGATCCGTATCGATGTCCGTCGGCCCGTCGTGCGAGTCGAGCATCACCCCGCAGACCCGCCCGTCGGCGATCAGCGGTTCCTTGACGGTGCTGCGGTATCTGACCTCGACATTGGGCAACGCTTCCACGCGGCGACGAACCACGTGTTCGAGCAGGCCGCGGGTCTGCACTTGAAACGGCGACGGGGTCTCGAGCGGCAGCGGCT
>CAYUMA010000624.1:0-6688 GCA_964445675.1 uncultured Pseudomonadales bacterium
TGGCTAGAGCGAGTCCGGCGGACCGAACCTCCGCCACGCGCCCGCTACACGCGGCCTAGGCGGGAAGCACCAATCCGCGAACGACGGCGGCGCATACGGTCCTGGAGCTGGAGCCGTCGCGCCTCCAGCCATTGCGCGGGCGGGATCGCATCGACCGACTCGCCGCGCCGCAGTTCCTCGGCCGCGCGGTACTTGCAGAAGTCTTCGTAGGCGTCCATGTCGTGTTTCAGCGCAAGCGCGCCGCATACCAGATCGATGACGACCGCGTCGTCGAGCAATCCAAACCCGGGCACATCATCGGGAATGAGGTCATGGGGATCGGCAAAATAGGCGAGCGCATTCTTGATGCGCGCGCGGTCCTCACCGGACAGCTGCCAGACCTTGTCCTCGAGCATCTGGATGAGCTTTGCGAGGCTCACCATCCGTTCTTTGATGAAGCTCGCCTGTTCGACGTGGTCGGCGGCGTCGAGCAGTCGGCGGGCAGCCCCGATGATCTGCGCTTCGCTGAGCGACGCGACCTTCGCTGCGGCTCGATTCATGACGTCGCCGAGCAGCTCGAGATCGCGGTCAGACAGTTGAAATGTGATCGTGAGTGGCATGGGTTTCCTGGCGCTGGATCGGGCTATGACGACTGTTCGGAGTCGATGTGCTTGATCCAAGTCTCGGCTTGCTTTCTGACTTTCTCGTACGCCAATGCCCGCTGGAACCAGACCTTCGCTTCCTTCGGCTGTTTGTTGCTGTAAAAGGCGATGCCCATCAACAGCTGCGTATTGCCGGTGTCCTTGAGCTTGCCTTTTGCGAGCGCTTTCTGTAGCGCATCGGTCGCGCCGGGCCAGTCCTGTCGCTGAATCTGAACTTCCGCCAGGCGGACGAACGTATCGCCGGTATCGTGCAGTTCGCCGGCCTTCTGCAGCGGCGCAATCGCCTTCGCGTAGTCGCGCGCCTGGATCCATGAATAGCCCAGGCGTTCGTAGGCTTTTTCGTCCGGCTTGATCTGGCCTTTCGCGATGGCGCTCTCGAGCAGCTTCGCAGCTCGGTGCGGGATTTCGACGAACGCTTCGAGATCGGCCAGTTGCCGCAGTTCCGATTCGGTCGTCAAGAGGCCGGCGGTATGCGCCAACTCGAGCGCCGCCAGCGAATCGTCGTAACGCTCGAGCTGCCGATTGACGCCCGACAACTGGATCCAGTAGTTCTTTTTACCCGGGTCGGATGCGACGAGTCGCTTCAACAGCGGAACCGCTTCCGCGTATTGCTCTTTGTCGATGCGCAGCGCCAGCAGCAGCTGGATCCAGCTGTCGCGCGGAGACTCCGCGAGATCGACGGCCTTTTGCGCGGGAATGATCGCCTGGTCGACCTTCTTGAGCTGGTAATACGCGACCGCCAGCAGGTAATAAGCGGTGGAATTCGGATTGACCGCCGTGGTGAACCATTCGTTCAGCGCGTTGATGCCGTCCTGCCAGCGTTCCTGTGCAATGAACATCTGAGCGATCTGATAACGCGCTTCCTGCTGTTCTTCGTCATTCATCCCGCCCGACGCGATCGCGGCCTGCATGTTCTTGCGCACGCCGTCGTAATCGTTCTGCGCGCCGGCGATCGACGCGAAGATCTGGTAGACGCGGCTCTTTTCATACGGACTGAGCTTCTCGAGGTTCATCTTCGCGAGCGCGACTTTCGCTTCGTCGTACTTCTGCGCGTTCAGTGCCTCGATCGCTTCGTTCAGACGCTTGCCGGTGCTGACGTCGATCGTTGGCGCTTCGCGCTTGCCTTCTTCCTCTTTCGACTGGGCTTCGGCGGCGAGGGCGGGCGTCGCTGCGACGCCAAGTACGCCGAGGGTCATGCACGTGATCGCAATGGCAACACAGGCACGCAAACTCATTTCTCCAGCTTGAACGTCAGGACGACACCGACACCGCGGCGTTCCATCGCGCGACCGTCGACGACCTTCGGGTTGTACTTCCAGCGACTGATTGCCTCAATCGCCGCCTTCTCGAAGAGTCCCTTCGGATCGGCGTCGACGACCTTTGCGTCCGCCACCGTACCGGCCGGCGAGATCGTGAACTCGACCTGTACCCAACCTTCGATGCCGCGCGATCGCGCGCGCTGCGGGTATTCCGGGTTGATGCGCACGAGCGGGATGACGTCACGGTCCGAACCGACCGAGATCTGGCCCATGCCGGTCGTGTCGAAGGTCGGCGTTGCGACGGAGACGCCGGAACTGTCGATGCCGGTCGACGTACTGCTGATCTGCGGAATGTCGGGCAGCTTCTGCGGCTTGGGCTGGATGAGCTTTTCCCGCTTGGTCTCTGTTTCCGAATCCTGCTTCAGCACCGTGAAGTCGATTTTCAGCGCCGGTTTCAAATCGCTGAAGTCGCCGGTCCCGGTGACCGCGGACCACATGGCCCAGAAGAGGCCCGTTGCGAAGAGCAATCCGAAGACGAATGCGAACGGAAGTCTGATGGCTGGAGTCATGTCAGTGCCCTCTTAAGGGTTCAGTTGTGCCGAGATCGCGATGTCCTTGATGCCGGCCTTGCGGGCCTCATCCATGACCTTCGCGACCTGGCCGGCGGGCGCCAGCTTGTCTGCGATGATCACGACCGTGTCGTCGGGGCGTTCGATGTGCAATTTTTCGATCGCGGGGCGCAGTTCGCGCATATCGAGTTGTTTGCGATCCATCCACACGTCGCCGTTGGGCTTGACCGCGATCAGCAGGTTGCCGGACTGCCGATGCTCGGCCGTCAGCGCGTTGGGCCGATCCACCATCGCGCCGGGCTGTTTGACGAATGACGTCGTGATGATGAAGAAGATCAGCAGATTCAGCACGAAGTCCAGCATCGGCGCGAGGTCGATGCCGTGATCTTCCTGGTCTGGAGCGTGACTGCGTAGCGCCACTTTTCGTTACTCTCCGGTTGCAAACGTCACGTTATAGACACCCGCCAGGTGGGATTGATCGATGACCTGGACCACGAGTCCCGTGGGAGCCTTTTCGTCGGCGATGATCAGCACCCCCGCCTTCTGATTGACCGCGTGCAGCCGCTCGACGTTCGCCTGCACTGCGTCGGGATCGATGACGCGCCCGTCGATCCAGACCTCGCCGTTCTCGAGAACCTGGATCGCTATACTTTTGTCCGCAGTCGGCGGTGGAGGTTCCCCGGTGGGTCGTTGCACCATCAACCCGGACTCTTTGACGAAGACCGCGATGATGATGAAGAAGATGAGCAGATTGAGTACGAAATCGAGCATCGGCGCGAGGTCGATGCCATGCGACTCTTCGTGCACCGATGCCGAGTGTCGGCGGGACTTCATGACTAGAACCTCAACTGGTCAGCGAAGAGTTCGGAGCGATGTTTGGCCTGATTCGTGAAATACCACACGGGCAATAACCCGGTGATGCTGACTGCGAGGCCCGTCATCGTGCACAACATTGCCTGCGACACACCGGTCGCCATCGTGCGCGCGTCCGCCGATCCGCGCAGCGCCATCGAATCAAATACTTCGAGCATCCCGCCAACGGTACCCACGAGCCCGAGCAGTGGCGCCATCGGGACGAGCACGCGCAGTAACAGCAGGTTGGTCGTCATCGCCACGTTCAGGCGCGAAATCGACGCATCGCGGATCTGGCGCGCGCACCACGACAGGTGATCGCTGCGCTGGTTCCACTGATCGATGGCCTGCTGGGTCACCGACGGCAGCACCTTCCAGTAGAACCAGGTCCGTTCCGCGACCAACGTCCACATGACGACGCCGGACAGGAAGATGAAGAACACGAACGGTCCACCCCCGTCGACGAGGTTCACAATCGCCAGGTACGGTGCCTGCAGCCTATCGAGCATTCTTCTTCTCGATCATCTCGGCGAGCGTGCCGGACGACTGGCCATCGAGAATGGAGCTCAGTTGGCGCGACAACGCGGCGAGCACTGCGTTGCCGAACAACAACGGGATCGCGATCCCGAGGCCCAGCACCGTCGCGATCATCGCCTGGCTGATACCGTGGGCCATCAGTTTCGGATCGCTGGACCCGGACTCCGTGATGCTCTGGAACGTGATGATCATGCCGATGACTGTACCGATCAGGCCGAGCAGCGGACCGGCGGCGACGGCGAGGCGCAAAAACGCCTGGAATCGTTCGAGTTTCGGAATTTCGCTGACGATTGCCTCGTCGAGGCGCAGTTCTGCGATCTCGGAGTCTTCTTCGATCCGCGCGGGGTCACCTTTGAACGCGAGCAGAACGCGGCCGAGCGGATTGTCGTTTTTCGGATTCTCGAGATCCTTCATCTGTGCCGCGACCTTGGCGCGTGTGCGCAGCAGATAGATGAACTGGTAGATCCAGCAGAGCACGCCGGCGACACCGACCGCGATGATCACATACCCGACTGCCTCACCTTGGTCGATGCGCTCACGAACGTCGGGCCGCTCGCCATACAGCTGGATCAGCACGCCACGACCCGGGTCGGCGATGGCGCGGACGTAACCGCTCGTGGTCTCCTGGAGCTCCGCGGCAGCGGACAGAAATTCGCTGGGCGGCTGGCGCGTCAACACCGCGAGGCTCTTAAGCGAGGGCAGGTACGACAGGTACTTGCCTTCCGACATGATCGTGAACGGACCAATGCGTACGACTTGAGCAGTCGCCGACTGGCCGTCCGGCTGAACGACCTGATGCTCATAACGCTGGACGTCGCCGGTGGCGGTCATCTCGCGCTGCATTTCGAACCACAGCCGTTCGAGTTCCGTAATAGATGGCAGCGTCTTTGCGCTTGCGAGCGACCGTAGAAACGGCTCGCGATCCGGATACTGCGCACTGATGATCGACTGTTCCATGACGTTCGCGGTGTCGCCTGCAACCTGGCGCGTGACGCCGAAGAGCTCGCCGAGGTTGCCTTCCCGTTGCCGCAGCAACGCGTTGACGTCGTTGATCTCTTTTTCGTTGTTGTCGAACTCGGCGGAGAGTGCGGCACTGCGCGCCTCGGCCGCTGCCTGTGCGCGTTCCGACTCGGCCAGCACCTTCGCCTGCTCGGCGCGGTTCGCGGTGAACTCTTTGAGGCGCTGTGCATTGGCCTCGGCTTCGATTGCGCGGCTGTTTTTGACCTGATTCAACAGTTCGTCGAGCGTGACTGCGGCGACGGCGGTCGTCGGGACCGCGAATTGAACGGCGAGCAACGCGCAGGCCAGCAACGCCAGGCCACGTTTCGACATAATCATTGACGCACGAATCACGGTTGCACCTCCGTCGGAGCCGGCAGTTGAACCCACAGCAGCTCAGGCGCGCCTTGTTTCTTCGCTACCTTCAGCGAGTGCTCGACGTCCCTCGCTAAACCGGGGTCCGATACCCACTTCTTCTCTGCTTTGTCCCAGTAGCCTGCGTCCTTGCCGTCGGGACGCCGGTACATCAACGCGACGCGGCCCAGGCGCACGACTTCGACGAGGCTCGCGCTGTCGCCTTCGCCGAGCTTGTACTCATAGTTGTCGAGCGTGCGGCCGTATTCCATCTCGATCTGGTACGCCTCGAGGATGCGTCGATATTTCTCCGAGACGGTGACATCGGCGCGGTCCATCAGCCCCTTGAGCGTTTCGACCCGCTTGGTGCGGTCCTCGATGCGGAAGGGCATGTCGAGTGCGACGAATTGCTCGAGCGTGTCGACCATCTTCTCCATCAACGGAAACACGTCGCGACTCGTGGTCTCGATATTCTGCAGCTGCGTGTTGATCGACGAAATCTCGGCGCGTTGTGCGACGACCTGTTCGGTCAGATGCGAGTTGTACTTCGTGATGCTTGCGGTGTCTTCCAGTGTGCGACGGTATTTGGTCAGCATCTGCTGCGTGCCGTCGTCGAGCGAATCGATTCTGTCCTGCGCCGCCTTGGCCGCCTTGTCGCTGGCCGTCTGCTGCGCGAGCACGTTGTCGAGCGCCTTGGTATCGGCGGCATGGACGGGCACTGTCAGCATCAGGGTCATCAGTACGACCGCGCCGGATCGCTGAATTCTGTCTGGTGTCATGGTGCTTGCTTCGTTCCTTAAGACCGGCCGTGTATCGGCGCGACCCTTTGTTGATGTAATCGATCTCGTGCGAGACCGGCCCCCCCTGAACCTCAGCATGTCCCTGATCTCATGCTGTCAACCATCTGCTGAACCTTCTGCATAACTGCGGCGCGACCATGGCGCATGAGCAGGCGACTCCTGCACATTTGCCAAGTTCCGGTGGATGACCTCCCCCCAAGGAGTCGCGATCCGCGTTGCTGATTTCAACACTATCTTGGGGCGGAACGCAAAGGTTTGATTCAATCAAGTCGTATCCGGCCCCATCACAGTGTGCGGACCTGTTGAGTGCCTAACGCATGTAACGGTCTAAGCGGTGATGCAGCGGCCGGCACCGCGCCTCGCAGGCGACGCAGTCACAGCCGGCGAACGGTGTCCGCAGCGCGATCGTACGAGCGATCTGAAGATCACGATTGGATCGCGGTCTTCAGATCTCTCCCACGGTCGACCGTGGCGCGAACCCAGGTATTTCACGGACAATTCGATCACGCAGGTGTGTCGGCGCCGGAATGTTCGGACAGCGTCGCGATGCCGCCAACGTCGCAATCGGGGGGCGACGGCAGCGGCGTGCATGCCTGCGCGTCTGTACCCCGAGCGTTGCGCCCAATTTTGGTGCGGCGCCTCGGCGTGCGGTTAAACGTCTTCGCGGGCCAACGTTT
>CAYUMA010000625.1:0-4494 GCA_964445675.1 uncultured Pseudomonadales bacterium
CATAGCGCGCGAGTACCGGACCGACCGTACCGTCGAGTTCGGCATTCATCGAGATGACGTGTTTGCCGCGCTCGAGCGCGCGCAACGTCACACGTGCGCCGAACTCGACGGCGCCGGTCACCTCGACGATCGCATCGATCGCGTCGCAGTCGCACAGCACGTCAGGGTCGTCGGTGACCGCACGGCCCGCCTTCGCGATCACATCGGCGAGGTCGCCGGCGCCACTGACGCTGCGCACCGAGTCGACGCCGGCCTCGTGGTAGCAGCGGCGCGCGCTTTCGACCGAACGATTGGAGATCGCGACGACCTCCATACCCGGCACCGAATTCGTCACCTGGTTAACGAAGCCACGGCCCATGAAGCCCGCGCCGATCATCCCGACGCGGATAGGTCGGCCCTGCGCTGCTCGCTGCTTCAACGCGCTATCGACGATGATCATGCCTGCGCCTCACTGCGTGTTGTGTACCGCGGCCACTGCGCATCCTTATCGGAGATCACTTCCACCGCGACCGGCCAGACGATTCCCAACGCTGGATCGTCGTAGCGCAGTCCGCGTTCGCTGCCCGGTGTGTAGAACTCACCGACCTGATAGGTCACAGCGGCTTCATCGGTCAACGTCAGATACCCGTGCGCAAACATCTCGGGAACGTACAACGATCTGTGGTTGTGCTCGGTCAGCTCGACGCCGAAGTGCTGCAAATAGCTCGGCGATTCCGGCCGCAGGTCGACGATCACATCGTAGATGGCGCCGCGTGTGCAACGGATCAGCTTAGTCTCCGCGACGGGAGGGAGTTGGTAGTGCAACCCGCGCAGCGTGCCTCTTCGATGGTTGAATGAAACGTTGGCCTGCGCGACCAATCGCTGCAAGCCATGCTGTTCAAATTCGTTGCCGCAGAAAGTCCGCGCAAAGTAGCCGCGCGCGTCGTTGCGGAGTTCTAACTCCAGCACGTAAGCGCCGACTAACGGGGTCGAAATGAACTTCATACAGACCTACCAGACTTTCCAAGGTGCATTGCCGGAGCCCCACAGCTCTTCGAGGTACATCTTGTCGCGCAGCGTATCCATTGGCTGCCAGAACCCTTCGTGCCGGTACGCCGCCAACTTTCCTTCGCGCGCGATGCGTTCGAGGGGCTCGCGTTCCCACGTCGAGTGATCGCCGTCGATGTAGTCGAGCGCGAGCGGGTCCACGACGAAGAAGCCGCCGTTGATCCAGGTGCCGTCGCCATCCGGTTTTTCGCGGAACTGCGTGACCTTGATCTGATCCTTGTCCAGTGCAATGGCGCCGAAGCGACCCGGGGGACGCACGCCCGTGAGCGTCACGAGCGCGCCGCACGCCTTGTGGAACGCGATGGTCTTTGCGACGTTCACGTCGCCCACGCCGTCACCGTACGTGAAGCAGAACGGCTCGGTATCGAGATACTGACTTACCCGTTTGAGACGGCCGCCCGTCAACGTGGCTTCGCCCGTGTCGACCAGGGTCACACGCCACGGCTCCGCGCGCCGTTCGTGCACTTCCATCGAGTTCTTCGCGAGGTCGAACGTCACGTCGGACTGGTGCAGAAAGTAGTTTGCTAAATACTCCTTGATCGCGATGCCCTTGTATCCGCAGCAGATGATCACGTCGTGGACGCCGTGTGCAGCGTAGATCTTCATGACGTGCCAGAGAATCGGCTTGCCGCCGATCTCGACCATCGGCTTCGGCTTGATCGTCGTTTCTTCCGACAGACGCGTGCCGAAGCCGCCCGCGAGAATTACCACCTTCATTGAATCATCCTCGGGCTGCCCGCGACGTCGGCCGTGCCGGCCAGGATCGACACCAATGCGAACCGCGTCGCGCCGTTACGCATTTTCAATGTCTGCGGTCCGCTGCCTTGGCACGAGCCACATCCGCAACGCCGATTTCACGCGCGCGACACGGCGCGAAACGTACCCGCGACCCCGCGCATGCAATGCGACGGCATTCAACTGCAGCGCCGCACGGCTGTATGGGCGCACTGCGCCAACGTTCACGTACTTGCGCGCCTGCGTTCCCCAGCGCGCCTTGTACGGCTCGCCGCCTTGCATGAACTCGTAGACGCGGACACCGTCGGCGATGAGCCGCTCGATGATCAGCGCCTTCAGCACCGCTCCCGGCGAATAGTCGCGGTAGTCGGTATCCAGCGCCACCCACAACGGGTAGAACACGCCGTCGATGCGGAAAGCGAACTCCATCGCCGCGGGTTTGCCGTTTAGATCGAGCACCCAGAAGTCCAGCCAACCGCGCGCGAAGAAGCGCCGCGCGAACTCCGCCGCCAGCACGCGCTTTTCCTCGACCGCGAAGCTCCCCGCCTCGCCGCGATCCTGCCAACGCTGCGTATTGAGGCGAATCAGATCGGTGAGACCGCGCTGCAGGTCCGCTTCGGTTTCCACCCGACGAAGTTCGACCCCGAAAGCCTTCAACAGGCGCCGGTGTTCGTAGGGCAACTCGGTGCGCATCCGTTTCGACAGCGACGCGAGGTACGCTTCGTACGTCGCCGGAAAGACCACGACGCCGTGATGTTCGCGCAGATCACTGCGCAGCCAGCCCCGCACTGTCAGTTCCTGCACCAGCACGCCAACCGAATGCCACTCCTCCGGCATCAGGTGCAGGTCCAACATGTCCCACTGCGCGCGCAGGTCCGACAGCGCATCGAGCACACGACGGATGACTGCGCCTTCGAGGCCTCGTTGGGCGACGATTGAGAGACTGGTGCTGGTGCCGCCGGTGCCGGTCCCGAGGAAGCGCAACACGCGCAATGAGCCAGCCGGCCTCACGGCCTCGCGGCAACGATAGAACGGCGCGAGCCCTACGAGATCGCCGTGGTCATCATGGACCGCGATAACGAACGGTTCGCCGATCGGTTGCTTAGCCGACTCACCACCGAACAGTTCGTCAGAGCCGGCGTACGCGGTCCACCACGAGGTCAACCATTCGTGCGTCGCACACAGCGTCCACGCCTCGGTCTGTGACACGAACGCGTTCCACGCGTCGAGCAGCCCGCCCATGGCGTCCCAACGCTGGAACAATGTCACGCTGAGTCGAGGTGCATCCATTACGACATCCGTTGCTGCTGTGCCGGCAGGATTCCCGCTGGCGGCCAATGCCTCCGTGGCGCCTCGCTAGCGAAGGCTGTTTCGAGGCGAACGCAAGCGTAGCGTATGCCGCGGTGTCCGCGCCGACGACGATGTAGCACATTTGTACGAGCGGCTTGCATTGATCACGTGGCCGGAATGGGCGCGCCAGTTAGACTACCGTTGTGTGTGTCGTGGACCAGGCAGCAGTGCCCGGATGCCGCGAAGCACGCCGGCACTCGTCGATTTCCCGAACCGGAACCTCAGGGCGCGCATGCTCCGCTATATCTCACAAGCACTCCGCGGCACACCCGAAGCGCTGCTGCAACATAGCAATGTCATGGCCTCGGAGCGCGGCATCGAAGCGGGCCTGCAGACTCTCGCTAATCTGGAACAGGGCGACCCGCCACACGACGACGACGCGCCAATATTCCTCTTGTCCGCCGGTTGGCGCGCCGGGTCGACGCTGGTGCAACGCCTCGTGATGACGTCAGGCGTGATGATGTGGGGCGAGCCCTACAACGCGTGCGGGCTGATCCAAGGCATGGCCGCTACGACGACCGCGTTCAGGCGCGACTGGCCGTTGCCACAGTACTACCAACCCAGCGACGCGTCGGCGCTCGATCTGTCGGCCGACTGGATCGCCAACCTGTATCCGTCGGTCGCGGACTTTCACCGCGCACATCGCGCTGCATTCGACACGCTGTTCGCACAGCCTGCACGCCGCAGCGGCGCCGCACGCTGGGGTATCAAGGAAGTGCGCCTCGGTGCCGAGCACGCGTTCTATCTGCGCTGGCTGTATCCGAAGGCGAAGTTTCTGCTCCTATACCGAAACCCGTTGCGGGCGTACCAGTCGTACGCAAATGCGGGCCGAGCCTGGTACGACACGTGGCCGGACCGACCGGTGTTCACGCCATCCATGTTCGGCGCCCATTGGCGCCGGCTCACTCAGGGATATCTGCATCACGCACAGGCCCTCGAGGCACTGCTCGTGCGTTACGAAGACCTGCAAGTGGACGACACGCTGATCGAGCAGATCGAGACGTACCTGGGCCTGCCGATCGATCGGAGCCTGCTCGCGAGGAAAGTCTCAGGCGCCTGGGTCGAGCAGGCACACGTCAATCGGCTGGAGCGGTGGTTGCTCAAGCGCGCCGTCGGGCCGCTCGCGCAGGAGTTGGGCTACGTCTGGTGAACGCAGCAGCGACTTCTATCTCGCAATCACCGACCAGATCACCGACGCGCGTTCTCCTGATCGCTGGTTAGATCCTAGATGACACGCAGCTGCGGGACCTGGCCGACATTCCATACGCGCGCGCGACGGGTCGACGGTATCCGCAGCGCAACACCGTCGTCGCCTTCCCATTCGGGTGCGGGCTCGAGTTCGAGCGCATCACACACCGCGGC
>CAYUMA010000626.1:0-4483 GCA_964445675.1 uncultured Pseudomonadales bacterium
GTTTCGAGTGGCGCGATCCGGGGTGTTCGATGTGCCTGGCGATGAACGCGGATCGCCTCGAGTCCGGCGAGCGGTGCGCCGCAACGTCCAACCGGAATTTCGAGGGGCGCCAGGGCCACGGCGGGCGAACCCACCTCGTCAGTCCGGCGATGGCCGCGGCGGCCGCGATTGCGGGTCATTTCACGGATGTCCGCGAATTTTTCGGAGCTTGATCGATGAAAGCATTCACAACCCTCGTCGGCACCGTCGTCCCGCTCGACCGCGCCAATGTCGATACCGATCAGATCATTCCAAAGCAATTTCTGAAGTCGATCCGGCGTAGCGGATTTGGCGAAAACCTGTTCGATGCGTGGCGGTACGTCGATGAAGGCGCAATGGGACGCACGCCGAACGAGCGCCAGCTCAATCGTGAGTTCGTGTTGAATCAGCCGCGTTATCAAGGCGCGACCGTGTTGCTGGCGCGCGCCAACTTCGGTTGCGGCTCCAGTCGCGAACACGCGGTGTGGGCGCTGGAGGAATACGGCATCCGTTGCGTCATTGCGCCGAGCTTTGCCGACATATTCTTCAATAATTGCTTTAAGAATGGCGTTCTACCCATTGTTTTAGATGAAAATATTGTCGACAAACTCTTCTCCGCGGTCGCGGACCAAGAGCGGTATGCGCTGACGATAGACCTGGCCGCGCAAACGATTCTGCAGCCCGACGGCGCGCGCGTCGGTTTCACGATCGAGGCGCACCGCAAACATTGTCTGCTGTACGGACTCGATGACATCGGCTTGACGCTGGAGTCGACCTCTGACATCCGCGCGTTCGAGGCTCGCCATCGCGCGACGAAGCCATGGCTGTTCATCACTGATCGATAGGAAGTTCACCTCGTGTCCACCAAAACAGTACTCGTGTTGCCGGGTGACGGCATTGGTCCGGAAGTCGTTTCGCAAGCCGTGCGTGTGATGCGCGTCGCCGCCGCCGCAGCCGACATCGACCTGACACTGACGCAAGCGCTGATCGGTGGTTGTGCAATCGATGCCACGGGCTCGCCGTTGCCGGACGCGACATTGACCGCGGCACGCAGCGCCGACGCGGTGCTGCTCGGAGCGGTTGGCGGTCCGAAGTGGGACGCGCTGCCGATGGACCGTAGACCCGAACGCGGTCTGCTGGGCTTGCGCGCAGGGCTCGAATTGTTCGCCAACCTGCGACCGGCGTTGCTGTTCGCGCCGCTCGCGGACGCATCGTCGTTGAAACGGGAACTCGTCGAAGGCCTCGACATCCTGATCGTTCGCGAACTCACCGGCGGAATCTACTTCGGTGAGCCGCGCGGAATCGAAGTCGTCGACAACCGGCGCCGCGGCTTCAACACGGATACCTATGACGAAACCGAAATCGCCCGCATCGGCCGGGTGGCGTTCGATCTCGCGCGCAAGCGCAGCCGCCGCGTCTGCTCCGTCGACAAAGCCAACGTGCTCGAAGTGACGCAGCTGTGGCGCGACGTCATGAAAGAAGTCGCCGTGGATTATCCGGACATCGAACTCACGCATATGTACGTCGACAACGCGGGCATGCAGCTGGTACGCCGCCCGAAGCAATTCGACGTCGTCGTGACGGGCAACCTGTTCGGCGACATCTTGTCCGACGTTGCCGCCATGCTGACGGGCTCACTCGGGATGTTGCCGTCGGCGTCGTTGGGATCGGACGGCCGTGGACTGTATGAACCGGTGCACGGGTCCGCGCCGGACATCGCGGGCCGCGGCAGTGCGAATCCGTTGGCGACGATTCTGTCGGTTGGCATGATGTTCCGCTACACATTCGGCGAGATCGGGGTGGCCGAGCGTATCGACCGCGCGGTGCAAAGCGTTCTCGAGCGCGGACTGCGCACGGCAGACATCTTTCCGCAGGAGTCGAGCGCCGCGCGCGACTTGCAACGCGTGGGAACGGTCGAAATGGCAGAAGCGGTACTACACGCATTTGGATCTGGAGTCGGGTCATGAGGAAGGTCAACGTTGCGGTGGTCGGTGCGACCGGCGCAGTCGGGGAAGTGATGGTCGAGATTCTCGGCGAGCGCAACTTTCCGGTTGCCGAGCTCCATCTGCTTGCGAGTGAGCGATCCGAGGGCAAGGTTGTGCGATTCAACGGCCGCTCGATCAGAGTCAAGCGGCTCGATCAGTTCGACTTTGCCGGTGTCGACATCGGGCTCTTCTCCGCCGGCGCCGCGATCTCGGCGAAGTTCGCGCCGATCGCCGCGGCCGCCGGGTGTGTCGTCATCGACAACACCTCGCAGTTCCGTTACGACGACGACGTGCCGTTGGTGGTACCGGAGGTCAATCCCGGCGCAATTGCGCAGCGGGCGCGCGGCATCATCGCGAATCCGAACTGTTCGACGATCCAGATGGTCGTTGCGTTGAAACCGATCTTCGACGCGGTGGGAATCGAACGCATCAACGTTGCCACCTATCAGTCGGTTTCGGGCGCCGGTGCCAAAGGTGTGCGTGAGCTCGCGGCTCAGACGGCCGACCTTCTGAACGCCAGACCGATCGAGCCGAAGGCGTTTACGCGCCAGATCGCGTTCAACGTGATACCGCACATCGACGTGTTCCAGGACAACGGGTACACGAAGGAAGAGATGAAGATGGTGTGGGAGACGCGCAAGATTTTGCAGGCGCCGGACATCCTCGTGAATCCGACGTGCGTGCGTGTGCCGGTGTTTTACGGGCATTCGGAAGCCGTTCACATTGAGACTCGGACCAAGATCACCGCTGAAGCCGCGCGCGAACTGTTACGCAAAGCACCGGGGATTCACGTGCTCGACGAGCGCAAAGACGCAGGCTATCCAACAGCGGTGGTCGACAGCGCCGGCAAGGACGCGGTATTCGTCGGTCGGATCCGCGAAGACATCTCGCATCCGCGCGGTCTCGATCTTTGGATCGTTTCCGACAACGTGCGTAAAGGGGCGGCGCTGAACAGTGTACAAATCGCGGAACATTTGCTAAAAGAACAACGATAAGTGTTACTTACTGCACTCTTTGAATACGCCTTCTAAGTTACCTTTTTGTTGGGCATGATGTCGGCGCTTCCAAAGCGCCGCATCGCTATTGAAGGGGTGTCACCGGTGCCCGCCAGTGGTCGACGATACGCGCGTTTCGACGCCTGAATGGACTCGAGTGGATCGCTTCGGATAGCGCGGCCGGATAAATCGAAGGACAGAACTATGGCTCGCAGGTTGGCACTTGGTTATGCCCTGATTGCAACCCTCTGGTGCGTCCAAGCCGTCGCGATCGGACTCGGCGACATCACGATTCACTCGGCACTGAACCAGCCGCTCAACGCTGAAATCGAATTGCTCGAAGCTCAGGGCATGTCCGAATCGGAAATCGTCGCGCAGTTGGCCTCGGCCGACGATTTCAAACGCGTCGGGGTCGAGCGCTTCTTCTTCCTCACGGGTTTGCAGTTCCGCATGGAAATGCGCGCGGGTCGGTCGCCGATTCTGCGCGTGACCAGCGCGCAGCCGATTACGGAACCGTATCTGAACTTCCTCGTGCAGGTGATCTGGCCGAATGGTCGTTTGCTGAAGGAATACACCGTTCTGTTGGATCCGCCAACCTATAGGGAGCAAGCGGCGCCGGCCGTCGCGAGTCCGGGTCGCAGTGATCCCGGAGGGGGCTCCGCCGGGCGCGTCGAACGGACCCCGACGAGACCCGATTCCGAAGTCTCCCTCAGCAGTACGCCCCGTTCGACCCCACCCGCCAGCCAAACTCCTCCCTCAGATCGATTAACCGGCGACAGCTATGGCGTGACGGATCGTGATGACACGCTGTGGCGGATTGCGCAGCGCGCACGGCCGTCGGCGGATCTCTCGGTGCAACAGACGATGCTCGCGCTGGTGCGACTCAATCCCGAAGCATTCATCGGCGGCAACATCAACCTGTTGAAGGCCGGTTATACGTTGCGGCTGCCGAGCGACGCCGATGCGACAACGGTGTCGGCGGCCGATGCGATGACTGAGGTCGCAGCGCAGAACGATGCGTGGCAAGGCTACCGGCGCGGGGAAGGGCTCGTGGCTACTCAGCCGGCGGACGTGTCGACGTCACCGGCGGAGTCGCAAGCGCTTGCGGGCCAGGTCGACGCGACGGCACAGACGCCAGCGAAACCTGCGGTCGCGGGTCCTGAAGGTGAATTGCGCATCGTCGCAGGTGACGCAGCGGAGGGCGGTACCGGTACCGGCGGTGGCGCCGCCGATGTGGCTTCGCTCGAAGGCGAACTTGCCGCTACGAAGGAAGACGCCGATCGCGTCGCGCGAGAACGCGATGAGGCGGTCTCGAAGCTCGACCAGGTGGCGAGCCAAGCCGAACAGAGCCAGCGTCAGATCGAAGTGCGGGATCAGCAGATCGCGCAGATGCAGCAGCAGCTGAAGGCGTTGCAGTCGGCTGACGGCACTGCGGTCACACCGACGGCGCCGCGAGCGCAATCCGGTGGGCTTGGGTCGTTGCTG
>CAYUMA010000627.1:0-10216 GCA_964445675.1 uncultured Pseudomonadales bacterium
CGCCCGAAGGTGTCGAAGACGTGCATTTTCATCCGCTGGAACCGCGCACGCTGCGGGGGTCGGTGATCTGGCGGATGTAGCGGTCTACTGCGCCTCGTCGGCGCGAGTGCTATTGATCGGATCGAGATCCCGCTGCTAACCTCCACCAATGCTTCAACTACGACGACCACGCATCGAACATTGGCGCGCCGCCGTCATTGTCATTTGCTGCCTGTTCGTTGGCGCCCAAGCAATCGGCACTGCGCATGCAGCAGATCTGAAACTGCATGGCGGCGAGGTTGCCTGTCAGGTCTGCGCGGCCACCGGCCACGCGGCCGCTCCGCCAAGCGTCGCAACCGGCTCCGAAACGCCGATCGAGTTCGTCTATCGCGCCGTCGCACAAGACGTTTTTGCGTCCCCCGTTCAACCGACCTATTCGCCGCACGCCCCGCGCGCACCTCCCGCGTTCCTCTGACTGCCCATTGACCGCCGGCGAGCGTTCACAGGTCGTGAGCGCTCATCCAACGCATTCAGAGCACCGTGACAGGCAAAACACATGAAACCCCGACACACTTGCGCGCTGGCGATCGCCTGCGCGCTAGCGCCGTTGTACAACGCGCATGCAGAAGATCAGACCGTCGAAGAAATCATCGTAACGGCAGTCCCGCTCGGCGGCACTGTCGATCAACTGGTGCGGCCGGCCCGGGTCGTTAGCGCAGAGGAACTCGATCGTATCCGCCGTCAGACGATCGGCGACACGCTCGAGAACCAGCCCGGCTTATCGACTACAGATTTCGGCGCCGGCGCCGGGCGCCCGGTGATTCGGGGCCAGGGCGGTCCACGCGTGCAGGTGCTGGAGAACGGAATCCCGTCGATGGACGCCTCCGACGTCAGCACCGACCACGCCGTGACGATCGATCCGGCCTACGCGGATCAGGTCGAGATACTCAAGGGTCCGGCCACGTTGCTGTATGGCGGTGGTGCTTCGGCCGGGATCGTCAACGTCGTCGATCAGCGGCTGCCGACCAGAGTCGTCGACGGGCTGCACGGCAATGCCGACGCTCAGTATGAGAGCAACGCTTCGGGTACCAGCGGCACCGCCGTGCTCGGCTATGGCATCGGCGAGCAGATGTTCAGAGCGCAGTATTCGACTCACAACGCGGACGACTACGAGATTCCGGGATGGGCGAATACCGACAACACGGGCAGCCGCAACACGCTCGCTAACAGCGAGGTATGGTCGCGCATGGGTGCACTGTCCTATGGCTACATCGTCGATGCCGGATCGATCGCACTGTCTGCCGGGCGGTTCCAGACGCGCTATGGCCTGCCGGTCGAGGAGACCGCTTTCATCGACATGAACCAGGATCGTTACGACGTTCAGGGAGTTCTGAATGCTCCGACGGCGTGGCTCACGTCCGTCAAAGTGCGCGGCGGCTACAACGACTATGACCACACCGAATTCGAAGCGCCTGGCGTGCCCGGCACGGTGTTCGGCAACAAGCAGAGTCAGGTGCGCGTCGAGGCGGTGCACACTCCAATCGGCGACTGGCGCGGCGTGTTCGGGCTCCAATACGATCACCGCAAGTTCAGTGCGGTGGGTGAAGAAGCGTTCCTGCCGCAGTCCATCACAGAAGGTCTCGGTGCATTTCTGATCGAACAGCGTCCGTACAGTCTCGGCACGCTCGAGTTGGGCATCCGCGTGCAGCGTGACGAGAGCGCCCCGACGCAAGGTTCGACAAACGACTTCACGCCGATCAGCCTGTCGGCCGGATCGATCTTCGACATCGGCGAGACGTCCCATCTGAGGATCTACGCCACCCGTACCCAACGCGCGCCGGTCGCCGAAGAGCTGTATGCGTTCGGCCCGCATGGCGCGACGGCGACGTTCGAACGCGGCGATGAAGATCTCGACATGGAGACCGCGAGCAACTTCGAGATCGGCCTCGACCATCATGGCGAACGCCTGTTCTGGCAGGCCAACGTCTACTACCAGCGGATCGAGGACTACATCTACCTGCAGGAGGTCGACTCAGGCTTGAATGCCGACGGCAGCGGTATCGCCGCTGCGGACGGCGTTGCCGATCGCGTCGACGGCGAAGGCACCTTCGATCCCGCCGGCGAGTTGCTGCTGGTGCACTACCAGCAGAAAACGGCGGAATTCTACGGCTTCGAGGTGGAGGCGACGTACGCGTTGTTGACCGGACCGTTCGCGCTCACCGCCCGCGCGTTTTCCGACATGGTGATCGGCCAGCTCACCAACAATACGAACCTGCCGCGGATACCTGCCGCACGTTACGGCTTCGGGCTCGACGCGTCCCAAGGACCCATCAGCGGCAACGTCAGCCTGGTGCACACGCTATCGCAGGACAACCTGGGGCCGTTGGAGGCGCCGACGAACGGCTACAGCATGCTCACGGCGGATCTGAGCTATCGGTTCGAACTCTCTGGGAATGGCGAACGCGCGTGCGAGTTGTTCCTGCAGGGACGCAATCTGCTCGACGAAGAAGGGCGCCGAGCGACGTCGTTTCTCAAGGACGCGGCGCCGTTGCCGGGGATATCCGCCGTGATCGGCTTGCGCGTGATGATCTGACCGGCCGGCTGGCGCCGGTGACGGTCATCGAGGCGGATCGCGCTCACGCGCGCGCGATCCAGCCGCGCCAGGCCATGCCGACGTAGAACACCTCGGCCTCCTTGAAGCCCTCTTCGCGAAGCAACTGTTCTTTCGCCTCCTGCGACCATGCACAGGTTCGCACGGACGCTGCAGCGAAAGCTGGCCAAACGTCCGGCGCGCGGTTGATCGCTCTCTCGAACGCAGTCCGGACATCTCCGGCACCTTCGCCGACGAGAGACTGCGCGGGTTGACTGGTGCTACCGTGCGGTCGACAGCAACCGTTAGATTGCGGGACCAAGGGCGAGGAGGACCGATAATGAAACACTACGTTTTGTGGATTGCTTTGTGTGCGGTGCTGGCGCCGATGGGCGTCTCTGCGGCGGACTGGTACCCGTCGCGTTACGGCGCCGCCGACACGCTGGGTGCCGCGAACAACCTGTCGCCTGAAAAAGTGCTGGCAGCGACGCGTCTCGTCAAAACCGGCAAAACCTATTCGCTCGGCGTACAAACCGGACCCGATTCACCGGCGTATCCGCCGCGACGCTACTCGATCACCGTACTACAACCGGCGCCCGGCGCGGCCGGGTTGATCGGATCAAATCATGCGACCGGCAACGATGATCTGTTGTTGACGTGGATGGGGATCGGCAGCCAGCTCGACGGCCTCGGTCACATGGGCGTCGAGAACGTCTACTACAACGGCAACAAAGCGGAGGACTTCGTCACGGTGACCGGGCTCACGAAGTTCGGCACCAATACGATCCCGCCGCTCGTCAGCCGCGGTGTCTTGCTCGACATGGTGAAACTCGGCGGCAAAAAACCCGACGCAGGCACGGCCTTCAACCGCGCACAGCTACAGGCCGCCGCGAAAGCGGCAAACGTGACGATCGAGAAAGGTGACGTCGTGTTGCTGCACACCGGCTGGCTCGATGTCGCGGATACCGACAAGGTGCGCTTCATGGCCGGCGAACCGGGCCTGGGCGTCGACGGCGCGAAATATCTTGCGTCCCTCGGCGTTGTGGCGGTTGGCGCGGATACGTGGGCACTCGAGGTTCTGCCGCACGAAGACCCGGCGCAGGGATTCCCGGTTCACGTCGAACTGTTGGCCAAAAATGGCGTGTACATTCTCGAGAACATGGACACACGCGCGCTCGCTGCCGACAACGCAACCGAATTCCTGTTCGTGCTCGGCCAGCCGAAGTTCGTGGGCGCGGTGCAGGCCGTGATCAACCCGATCGCGATCCGTTAGCGCAACCAGCCGAGGCCGCGGTGATGAACATAAAAACTATCAGGACGACCAGCGCCGTCGGCGCCGAAGTGATCGACGTCGACGTGCGCAAGCTCGATGACAAACAGTTCGCAGAGATCCGTCGTGCGTTCGACGAACACGGTGTGTTGTTTTTTCGGGACCAACAGCTCGCTCCCGAGGATCACATTGCATTTGCGCAGCGCTGGGGCCCGATCAACATCAACCGCTTCTTCAAAGCGGTTGACGGCTATCCGCAGATCGCGCAGGTGTTGAAAGAACCAGAGCAGACGAAAAACATCGGTGGCGGCTGGCACACGGACCACTCCTACGATGTCGCACCCGCGCTGTGTTCGATTCTGTATGCGCTCGAAGTGCCCGAATACGGCGGCGATACGCTGTTTTCCGGCATGGGTGCGGCGTACGACGCGTTGTCGGACGGGTTCAAATCAATGCTCGGATCGCTGCGAGCCGTGCATTCGAGCAGTCACGTGTTCGGTAAAGAAGCGATGTATCTGCGCCAGATGGACGACCGCATCGGCAATTCGGACGCGGTCACGCCGGACGTCACGCATCCGGTGATCATTCGCCATCCGAACACGGGCAGACGTTTGTTGTACGTCAATCCGGGTTTTACGCGCGCGATCGTTGGTTGGGCGCGCGACGAATCGGACCAACTGCTGCAGTTCCTGTACCAGCACGCGATGAAGCCGGAATTCCAGACGCGGCTGAAATGGCGGCAGGGAACGCTTGCGATGTGGGACAACCGCGCGACGTGGCACTACGCGTTAAACGACTACCACGGACAGCGCCGCAGCATGCATCGGATCACCGTCGAGGGCGTGGCGTTGTCTTAGTCGGACGCGCCTGCTTCCCCTTCGCTGGGCCGTCGGCAATACTTCGGCGATGAACGCGCAAGTGGAATCCACGGATACAGACGTCCGCAGCCCGCTGTTGCGGGCGCTGGCCGCGCGCCCCTACCGCTGGTTCTGGCTCGTCAGCGCCGTTTCGACGCTCAGCGCAGCGTGAATCTCGACCAGATTGTCTATCTGCTCGCGCTGGTGTTCGGACCTGCTCGGACTGCTCGCAGCTTCCGGCGCGCTGGTCGTTCTGATCGCGCTCGGCGGTCTCACCGGACCGGGTGTGCGCACGCTGGTTGGAGCGAGTCCTCAGCTGAATGAAACTCGCCCGGGGTTATCGGCGCGCTAACGAACAGATTGCACCATCGGATCCGCCCACTCTGGCGCAAATCGCAAACTGACGGTCGCAATGAACCCAAAAAACGTGTTTCGCGAGGAAACGCAGGTCACGCCGCTCCATGGCGATAACGCTTTGATGATCTACGAAGTCGGCAAGAGCATGAGCACTGCGCTCAAGCACGCAGACGCGGTGCTCTGCATCGCCTCTGGTTCGCAGCGACGCCGACTCGAGGAACAAATGCGGGTATTCGGGATCGACGTCGTCGGGGCGCTGATGAGGGAACAACTCGTGTGCCTGAATGCGCTCGAGACGTTGTTGAAGGTGATCGTCAACGATGTGCCCGATGTCATCCGTTTTGCCGAAGTGATCGGCGCGGTTCTCGATCGCGCCGCCACCCGCTATCCGCGTGTTCTGACGTTCAGCGAACTGGCATCGGTATCGTTCAAGAACGGAAGCGTGTCGGGTGCGCTCAAGTTGGAGATGCTGTTGACGTCTTTCCTGGACTCGCGGCCCCTGTTCTTCCGGTACCCGCATCGGGCCTTTTGTTTCGACCTGACAACGACGCAGACTTCCGACTACCGTTCAATGAAACGCGTGCAGTTTTCGTGACGGCGCGGCCTTTACGAACCGAGTTGAGCCACACGCTCGCACTCATCGGGCTTTGCTCCACGTCCAACTGCGGATTTCCGGCAAGTCCTCGCCGTGCTTGTCGATGTACTGCTTGTGCTCGATCAGTTTGTGCATGAGCTGTTGCTTCAGATAGACACCTTCATTGCCCGCCTGCGGTAGCCGATCGATGACGTCCATGACGAGATGGAAGCGGTCCAGATCATTCAGCACCGTCATGTCGAACGGCGTGGTGATGGTGCCTTCCTCCTTGTAGCCGCGGACGTGGATGTTGTCGTGGTTGGTCCGCCGGTAGGTCAGCCGATGGATCAGCCAGGGATAGGCGTGGAAGGCAAAGATCACCGGCTTATCCTTCGTGAACAACTCGTCGAAATCCACGTCGCTCAAACCGTGCGGATGCTCGCTGGGTGGCTGCAGCTTCATCAGGTCGACGACGTTGACCACACGGATTTTCAGCTGTGGGAGACGCTCACGCAGGATCGAGACAGCCGCGAGTGTTTCAAGCGTAGGCACATCTCCACAGCAGGCCATGACGACGTCGGGCATTGAACATCGAGTCGACGATGTGGATGAACGCTTCGTAGCAATTGAACAGTCCATGCCGCCCGGTGAGCAGGTAGCCTTCGAGCCAGCCCTCGCATTGGTGCTCGCTGAGCATCGAGTCCAATACGCGTCCTGCGGGCGCCAGGAATTCGTCGTTGGGTTCGATCGACGCGTTCCATTGACGGTGAGTCACTTCAAACAGCGACTCGAGGCCGTTCGACAGCGTCTCGTCCGGGCCAACACCGCTGATGGACGATCTGTTGACGCGCGTACGGAAGTCCGGAATCGAGCATCCCGTGTGGCGCCAGGATCATTCACGGCCTGGTCGTTGCTGGCCCACTGCCAGATTCCGATTCCCTGCGTGCAGTGTTTGACGGCCGCATCGACCGTCAACCATTGCGGCGCCGGATGTTTGCCCGCGATCACGACGTTGACGTAGTGCCGGCTGCGTAAGCAGTGATCCATGACGGATAAAAGGCAGTTGGCGCAAACCGCCGGAGAAGGCGATCGAGCACGTCTGTCCCGCCTGTCAGCGGGTACGCGACCACGTACCGGCGCGTACCTGACGCTGCACGCGGGAGACTTCCTGCGCGTGCACGCCGCGGAGGTCACGAATCTGATCCACAACTTCGAAAAACACGAGCGCGACGAGCACCCGTTGAAGCGCACAATGGACATCGCGAAGCGCAGCGATTCGTGGTTGCTGACCTTCACGGATGCACATCTCGCGCGCGGCATCGCAGAAGCGCTGCGGCACGCGTATCAGGGCGAAGTCGATCTCCAATACACGCACGACGATGTGGTGTTGCGGGCGACTTGGACGCGTTGACTCTACGCATGGAGGATCGCGGATACCTATGAGTAGCGAGCGGGTCAGAAAACTGTTGCTGCAGCTGCGGCAGGAGCTCGACGCGGCCGACGTCGATGCCGAAACGCGCGCGCTGATGCGAGAACTCGACTCGGACATCCACAAGGCGTTGGGACAGAGCACGAATCCGCTCGGCGCGCTCGCCCGCCGCGCCGAAGCAGTAGAGGTGCGGTTCGCCGTCAACCACCGCGTCGCCGAGAAAATCCTGCGGGAGATCATCGATACGCTCGTGAAGATTGGCGTATGACCGTCGACGTTGTGGATCTCACCGGTGAACGCAAACGGGCGCATCAGCGTGGAAACCATGGACGTGCGCGACATCATCCGGGGCGTGCTGGACGTGCGAATCGATGTTGGTGTCGCGTCGAGTGTGAGAGTAGGTAAGCAGCCGAAGCTGGTGATTGAAGCGCTTGAGCCACAGGCTGTTCAGCTGGTCTGCCGTTCAGGGCATCCGCTGTGTCGGCAGAAGGATCTCGAACTCAAGCACGTACTCCAGTTTCCGATCGTCTCCGGGCACATGGGTGGTGACATCGCACCGTTCGCACGCATCAGCGGAGTATCGGGAGCATTTGACTCGGACAGCGGCGAGTTCCAGCCAACCATTCAGGTGAACTCGATGAGCCTGGCCCGCGCCATCGTTTACCAGAGTGATGCCGTTCTACCTGCGACAGTCGCAATGGTGGAAGACGAAATCCACGCGGGTCAATTGGTGCGCATCGAGATCGAGCCGCTACCGGTCTCAGTGCGTCCGTGCCAGTTCTATCGCCGCGGACGTACACCATCGCCGGCAGCGTTGACGTTCATGGAAATTCTCCGCGAGGCCGATGCGAAGATGACTGCGACGAATAGTGTGTCCTCGCGCCCGCGTCGGTCCACGCGTCGTTCGACCACAGGAAAACGAAAACGCTAACGAGCGACTTTCCGGCTGTGTGTGCTGCAAATCTGCGTGTCACCGATGCGCCAGTCCCAACGCAAGATATAGCGCTTTGTCCCAACGGCGGCTCGCACACATCCATTCATCGGGCTGTTCGCGAATCCACTGCTCCATCAACACAATCAGCTGCTGTGTGATCGCGATTGCGCGCGCGTCTTCGTCGGCGCCGTCGGCGTCAAGCGCAAGCGGCGGATACACCGTGAGACGAAACCGCGCCGCACCCAGACGCTGTGTACGCACCGGCACGAGGTCGCAGCCGTAGCGCTCCGCCCATCGCGCCGGCGTCAACGAGGTGCGCATCGGCTGACCGAAAAAGCTCAGCGGTACGCCGTCTTCCACAGCGAGATCCAACAGCAGCCCAAGGCTGCCTCCGCTGCGCAGCTGGTGCATCAAAGAAAACACCTGGGAGAACGACATGCCGGTGCGATCTCGCATCGATCGACCGCGCGCCAGCATGCCGCAATCGACTTGTGTACGCGCGCGATTCATCAGCGCATCCAGATGGGGATTCTGCAATGGCGCGTGCAGCGCCAGCAGCGGCACACCCTCGCGGCCGAGCGCAAGCGCCATGATTTCCCAGTTGGACAGATGCGCACCAACGAAGATGGCCTGGCGCTCTCGCTGCCGATACGCGGCCAGTCCGCAATGATCGACGATCTCCAAGCGCGGACGACGATCCGCGCGTGCAATGCGATCGAGATGCGCATACTCCCCGAACACCAAGCCGATGTTGCGCCACGTGCGACGTGCCAGATCGTCGATTGCAGGGGGATCGAGCTCAGGAAACGCGATCGATAGATTGGCTTTCACGAGCTCCGCCTTCGCCGAACGCGGACCCAACACGCCGACGGCGAAGCGACCCAATCCCGCGGCACGTTCGGGGGGCAAGGCGCGGAATGCAGACCAGAACAGCTGAACGATCAGCGCCTCCAACCGAAACAGCACGGTACGCAACCACTCGTGGCGTCTTGCCTGGGGACCCAATGCGCTCGCGAAAATCAGTTGTGCCAATGCAACCATCCGAATGGGGAAGTGATCGAGCGTCGCTGACCGCAGGAGACGCGGACTTCTATTCAACAGTCCCGGGCACAACTACAGTAGGAGTCGAACTGAGCGTTTGCACCGCTTGAGCGTTTCAAGCGTCTGTCACACGGATCGTCGGCCGCGCTGCAGTTTCTGCACAAACGGACTGCTTTCGAGTGTACGGCCACCGTCCGAACGGTCAGGGAAAAACCAGTCCCTGCCGTCCCAGTCGACGTCACGAGTTTGCGGCTTGCGCGTATCAGAAACGACCTGGCAAATTCCGGAAGCGGACCCCTCCGGATACACACGTGTCACAACGCAGTCACTCGTTGCGACACAGACCCAATCCCCGCTTCGAATCGCCGGATGTCTTTTCATTGGACCATTCTACGGCAAGTTCCGCTGGTCAGGAGATCCAGCGTCGCAATCTCTCGCTTCAGCAGGTCTTCTCCCTGGTCATCGCTTTTCGCGGTCACAATGATCTCAGCTTGCAGCTTCAGGATCTCCGGAGTCGGCTTCGAGGAGATGCCTGCAACTCCCGTCACGCCGGTCGGTGCGTAGTAGTACCTGAACGCACCCGGCTTCATCGCCTTCACATCCGCGTTGGCGAGCACCTTCTCGGTGGCGGCGTAGACCTTATCGAGGTCCGCGGCGCGCGTCCGGAAACACCTGTTTCCAATCGTTCTTCATGCTGACCACGGTCCAGCCGGATTTCCTGGCTTCATCGTCCAACGCCGCTGTAAAGGCGCCGAGCTTGACGTCCGGCAGGCCGCGCGCGGGGCCATACGCGAATTCGCGGGCCGCATCGTCATGCAGCACGAGCAGTTTGAACCGCGCCCCGTTGCCCGCTTGCGTGTATTCCAACATCTGTCGGTCGCCATCGGAATTGCCGAACGCCATGATGGGAATGCGGCCGATGTGCTGGTTGATGCCGATTGCCTTGCCGTCCTTGTCGTCATTGAAATTCAGTTCCGGCAGGCGCACGAGAACCGCCTTGCCGCCGCGCATTTCGAACTTCGTCTTGACGCTGCTGCCAACGACCTGCTCGGGGGAAATGCCGTAAACCTGTTCCGCCCATGGCCGCATGAACTCGATGCCGCCGCCGGAGACGATGAAGTTCTTGAATCCGTTCGTACGCAGGTACGCGAGTACTTCGAGCATCGGTTGGTAGGTCATGTCGGT
>CAYUMA010000628.1:0-1629 GCA_964445675.1 uncultured Pseudomonadales bacterium
TTCCTTGGAAGCTGACCGACATGAGTTTTCATGCAAAGAGCGCGTGGGCCTGTTTGATCTCAATCACCCTTGTCTACGTCCCTTACTTCGCTTTCGTTTTTCGTTTCCCAATGGCTGCGCTGGGTCTGATCTGGATATCAACGGCCGCGTTGGTCGGTCTGTTGGCCGCGTTCCATGTTGCAAACGCGATCGCCACACGCTCAATTCGCAATACCGGTGTTCACCGCAATGGCGGCCGTGCAAGGGTTGTTCGCCCGATTCGTCCTCACGAACATCGTCTACTACGCAAGCATTGCGATCGGGTATCGGAGAATGTCCGGTGGATAGAGTGGTGATCACCAATCGCATTCGCGAGTTGCGCTTCAGAGCGGACGAGATGACTCCACAACGTCCAGCCGATCGCGTGGGAATCACGCGTCAGACCGTGATTGCGTTGGAACGCGGCAAGTACTATCCGTCACTCGAGTTGGCATTCTCGATTGCGCCGACGTGCGGCGTTGCACTAGAGGAGGTCTTCCAGCGGCAGGACGACGGCACTCATCCCGAGCAGGCTGTCAACGCAACGAACCGCCGTAAGTGATGAGCCCGATCGGATTCAGTGTGGTGTTCGCCGGGTGCGCACGCAGCGCTGCCTCGATCGGTTCGGTTCCCCAGCCCGGCCGATCAGGGATCACGAGGAAGCCGTCGTCGTAATGCGGCTCATGCGTGAAGAGCTCGCGATCCCATGCGAGTCGGTCGATGTCGGTTTCGAAGATCCGCAGGTTCGGCACGGCGCACGCGAAGTGCGCATTCATCAGCGTCGCGACGTGACCGTAGAAGTTGTGCGGTGCCACGTTGATTTCATGCGCCTCCGCGGCGGCGGCGATCTTCAGGGCCTGCCACGCGCCGTTCCAGATCAGATCGACGATTGCGACGTCCAACGCTTGTCGGTCGAAGTACGGCAGGAACTGCGCGAGTCCCATCAGCGTTTCGCCGGACGCGATCGCATGCCGGCTCTGCGTTCGCAGGTGCGCGAGCGCCTTCGCATCGGGACAGTCGATCTCGACCCACAGCAGCTCGACATCGGCGAGCGCGCGCAGGATCGTGAGATACCCCTCGGGCCGCGCGTTGAAATTGAGGTCGAGCAGAATCTCGACGTCGGGCCCGGCGCCGTCGCGCAGCGCTGCGAGGTGTTCGAGCAGTCCGCGCACGACCTTTCGACTGACGTTCAACTCGGGCGCGAACGGGATGCCCCACCCGGTCGCCCAGCCGCGCGGTCTGCCGTCCTCGAATCGATAGACATTCGTCTTCAGGGCCTTGAAGCCGCGCTCGCGGACTTCGGCGCCGAGCGCGCGCACGCCATCGATCGAATCGATCGCGGGCGGATAGTACGGCTGGCGGCTGATCCGCCACGTGGCGCAATGCGACCAGTACACCTGCACACGATCGCGCAGGCGTCCGCCGAGTAATTCATAACAGGGCACGCCGAGTGTCTTCGCCTTCGCATCGAGCAGCGCGTTCTCGATCGCCCCGAGGGCCTGGCCGACGACGCCGCCCGTGGCGGGTCGCGTCGATGCGCGCAGCTCCTGATACAGACGTTCGTGCCCCGCGACGCGACGACCGATGATGCGCGGGCGCAACGCCGCGATG
>CAYUMA010000629.1:0-6454 GCA_964445675.1 uncultured Pseudomonadales bacterium
GACCATCGATTGGCGGACCTCGGCGACGCGCGCAGCGTCGGCTCGATCAACTTTGGTCAACGCGGCGACGCCCTGGGTCACGCCGAGCAGTTTGAGGATCGCGAGGTGTTCGAGGGTCTGCGGCATGACCCCGTCGTCGACTGCGACGACCACGAGGGCGTGCTGGCGCGCCGCAACGCCAGCGACCATGTTGTGAATGAAACGGTGGTGGCCGGGCACGTCGACAAAGCCGATGCGCTGCCCGTCGATCGTCGTGTATGCGAAGCCGAGGTCAATCGTCAGGCCGCGGCGCTGTTCCTCGGCGAGGCTGTCGGTGTTGATGCCGGTCAGCGCGTGCACGAGGCTCGTCTTGCCGTGATCGACGTGACCGGCGAGCGTGACGATCATGGGTCACAGTCTCTCGAGGGTCGCGCAGAGCGCATCGACGTCGTCGATTGTGCGCACGTCGAGCAAGAGTACGCCATCGTGCAGGCGTCCCAACACCGGTGTATCGAGACGCCGTAACCGCACCGCAAGCGCTCTCAGTTGCGAATCCGCGGTGGCGCTGATCGCGACGGCCGCGCTCGGTAGCGTTGCCTCGGGCAACGCGCCGCTGCCGATCTGACAGCGGCTCTCGGTTACACGGACGACGAAAGGCATGCTCACCCGATTCGCCAGCGTCGTTGCAATCTTGTGCGCGTTCGTCATCAGGCTGGCGACCGGTCGCGTCAGTGTTGCGAGCAGCGGTAACTCGGCGACGAGCCGATCCGGATCCTGATACAGGCGCAGCGTGTAGTGCAGGATCGCGAGCGTGATCTTGTCGCAGCGCAGCGCGCGTTTCAGCGGGTTGCGCTTGATCCGCTCGATCAAGTCGCGGCGCCCGACGATCAGTCCGGCCTGGACCGAACCGAGCAGCTTGTCGCCGCTGAACGTGACGATATCGGCGCCTTGCGCCAGCGTTTCAGCGACGGTGGGTTCGTGCGGCAATCCGAAGCGCGCGAGATCCACCAACGCGCCGCTGCCGAGATCGACGACGAGCGGGAGATTGCGTGTGCGGGCGAGACCGGCGAGCGACGGCGTCGTCACGCTGCGCGTGAACCCCTCGATCCGATAGTTGCTCGGATGCACCTTCAGCAACAGTGCGGTCGAGTCGTCGATCGCCTGCGCGAAATCGTCGGGATGTGTCCGATTCGTCGTGCCGACTTCGCGGATGCGGCAACCCGCGCGTTCGATGATGTCGGGCAACCGGAAGCTGCCGCCGATTTCGATGAGTTCTCCGCGCGAGACGGGTACCGACCGGCCGAGGCCGAGGCTGTTCAGGACCAGCAGTAGCGCGGCCGCATTGTTGTTGACGACCGTTGCGGCTTCGGCGCCGGTCAATGCACACAACATCGGCTCAATCACCGCGTCGCGATCGCCGCGGCGCGATTCGTCGAGGTCGTATTCGAGCGTGACGGGATTGATCGCCGCTTCGACCCCCGCCTGCGCCATCGCGCGACTGATCTGCGCGCGCCCGAGATTGGTATGAATGATCGTTCCGGTCATGTTGAAGACACGGCGTAGTCCCGGCCCAACACGTTCGCTGAGGCGCTGTTCGACCGGGTCGTGGTATTGCTCGGGGATGATGGCCCACGCAGGCGGGGTGGTTTCGTTGCGCGCGGCGTGCTGGATCTCGCGAATGGTCTGCTTGACGAGCGCAAGCCCGAAGCGGGAGACAACGTCGGCGAGCGCTTCGTGGCGAAGGATTAGGTCCACGCTCGGAAGCCGTGCATGCGCCGACATCGGATCACATCCCTCGCGAAATTCGAACGAGGAGCTAGTCTACTCGCATCGCCTATTTCGCAAAGGTAGTATCGGCGCAACGCGGGCATCGAAGGGAACGGCATGACGAATCAACTGAGCTATTCGTCCGGTTCGGCGGATACCGGACTCCTGGGAATCACAATCGGCGATCTGCTCGACCGGACCGTTGCGACGTATGGCGCCAACGAGGCGCTCGTGGTGCGCCACCAGGGCATTCGCTGGACGTATGCAGAGTTCGGGCGCCGCGTCGATGAACTTGCGCGTGCGTTGATTGCGCTCGGCGTCGAGCGCGGCGAGCGTGTCGGGATCTGGTCGACCAATCGTGCGGAATGGGCGCTGACGCAGTTTGCGACGAGCAAGCTCGGCGCGGTGCTCGTGAACGTGAATCCGAGTTATCTCGCCTCCGAGCTCGAATATGCGTTGAACCAGTCGGGGTGCCGTTATCTGATCGCAACCGATGTGTTCAAGACGACGGACTACAACCGGATTCTCGAGAGCATTGCGCCAGAGCTACGCGACGGTGTTCCCGGGGCGCTGAATCTGGCGCGACTGCCGGAACTCAAGGTCGTCATCACGCTGGGACCGTCGCGGCCCGGCATGCTGACGTGGAATGAGTTGCTGGCGCGCGCCAACGAAGCAACGCCGGCGACACTCGCGCAGTGCCAGGCCGCGCTCGGGTTCGACGACCCGATCAATATTCAGTACACGAGTGGTACCACGGGGTTTCCAAAAGGCGCGACGCTGAGTCATCACAACATCCTCAACAACGGTTACTTCGTCGCGCGCCTGATGAACTTCAGCGACAAGGACCGACTGGTAATCCCGGTGCCGTTGTACCACTGCTTCGGCATGGTGATGGGTAATCTGGGGTGCGTCACTCATGGCGCGACGATGATCTATCCGGAACAGGCGTTCGATGCATCCGCGGTGTTGGCGGCCGTTCAGGAAGAACGCGCCACTGCGTTGTACGGCGTGCCAACGATGTTCATTGCGGAACTCGCGCTGCCAAACTTCGAGGACTTCGATCTGAAGTCGTTGCGCACCGGGATCATGGCGGGTGCACCGTGTCCGGTCGAGGTGATGCGCAAAGTGCAATCGGTGATGCACATGCGCGAAGTCGCGATCGGCTATGGCATGACGGAGACGAGTCCCGTATCGACGCAGACGCGCATCGGCACGCCCCTCGACAAACAAGTCAGCACGGTCGGTCAGGTGCATCCTCACGTCGAGATCAAGGTAGTCGATGCCGAGACCGGCGCGACGGTTCCAAGGGGCACACTCGGGGAATTCTGTACGCGGGGTTATAGCGTGATGCTGGGCTACTGGAACAATCCCACGGCCACGCAGAGTTCGATCGACAGCGCACGTTGGATGCACACCGGCGATCTTGCGGTGATGGATGACGACGGCTACGTGAATATCGCCGGCCGCATCAAGGACATGATCATCCGTGGCGGCGAGAACGTGTATCCGCGCGAGATCGAGGAATACCTCTATCGCCATCCGTCGATCAAAGAGGTGCAGGTGATCGGCGTGCCGGACGCGAAATTCGGTGAAGAGCTGATGGCTTGGATTCAGTTGAAGGAAGGCACAACTCTGACGGAGGCGGACGTCGAAGCGTTCTGCCAGGGCCAGATCGCCCGCTACAAGGTGCCGCGCTACGTAAAATTCGTCGAATCGTTTCCGATGACGGTCACCGGCAAAGTGCAGAAGTTCGTAATGCGCCAGACGAGCATCGCGGAACTCGGGTTGGCGCCGGCAGCGAAGACCGCGTAGCGGCGGACACTCGTGATGTCGATGGAGTTGCTGACCCCGATCGAAGTGGCGCGGCTGCTGGCCGTGTCGCCGGTGACCGTACGGCAGTGGGCGCAAAAAGGGATGATCCAGGCGCGCACGACGCCGGGCGGCCATCGCCGCTTCACGCGCGAAGCAATCATCGACTTCGCACGCCGGATGGCGATGCCGTTGCCGGATGGCTTTGTCGCTTCCGCCGGTACCCGCGTGCTGATCGTCGATGGCGAGGGCAAGTTCAACGCAGCGTTCATTGCGCTGCTCAAAGAGCAGTCGGCGGACGTCGAGGTGGAGACCGCGCACGATGCATTTGCCGCGGGTCGCCTCGTCTCGCGCTTCAGGCCCACGCTGATCCTGCTCGACCTCACGCTGCCGGGCATCGATGGCGTCGAGGTGTGTCGCAGTCTGAAGGCCGACGCGACGTCGGGTTCGCCGCGGATCGTCGCGGTGACCCCGCAGCCGTCGCGCGAATTCGAAGAGCGGCTCATCGGCGCGGGCGCGGCGTGTGTGTTGGTAAAACCCTTCGGCACAGCGGAGCTGCTCACCGCGTGCGCGTTGACGCGAACGGATTCGGTGCGCGCGTGAGATCGAGGTAATCTGGTCGGACCTTGCAGACAACGGAATCGCCGATGTTAGAGCCCCACGATACAACCATCGCATTCGTCGGCCTCGGGGTGATGGGATACCCGATGGCGGGGCATCTGGCGCGCGCCGGATATCGGATGCACGTATACAACCGCACGGGGGCGCGCGCACAGGCGTGGGCCGATGAATATGCCGGAGCAGTCTTTGACTCTCCGGCGGACGCGGCGCGCGGAGCGTCCGTTGTATGCATCTGCGTCGGCAACGATGACGACGTGCGCAGCGTCGTCTACGGCGACTCCGGAGTTCTGGCGGCGTTGAGCGCGGGCGCGGTGCTGATCGATCACACGACCGCATCGGCCGAACTCGCCCGCGAACTCGCTGCAGCGCTGCAGCCGCGTGGCGCGGGCTTCCTCGATGCGCCGGTGTCCGGTGGGCAGACTGGTGCCCAACGCGGCCAGCTAACGATCATGGCGGGGGGTGAAGCATCGACGTTCGAACGCGTCGAGGGCGTCTTGAAGACTTATGCGCGCGCAATTCGGCTGATGGGGCCTTGTGGTAGCGGACAACTCACGAAGATGGTCAATCAGATCTGTATTGCGGGCATTCTGCAGGGTCTCGCGGAGGGCCTGCATTTTGCCGAACGCGCCGGACTCGACGTCGGCGCGGTGGTCGACGTCATTTCGAAAGGCGCGGCGCAGTCGTGGCAGATGGAGAATCGATCACCGACGATGGCGCGCGGCGAATTCGAGTTCGGCTTCGCGGTTGACTGGATGCGCAAGGACCTCGCGATGGCGCTGGCGGCGGGGCGCCGCTATGGTGCGCGGCTGCCGTTGACGGCGCTCGTGGATCAGTTTTATGCCGATGTGCAAGCGTTCGGCGGCGGGCGTTATGACACCTCGAGCCTGATCGAACGGCTGCGGCGCTGACGATCGATCGTCTCGATGGCGGTCGCTAAAGATGTCTAGGTGCGTCCATCCGGTCATGCAACACCCGAATGACCGCAATGCCATAGTCCGCGACGCGGAAATAAATGACGTGCCTGCCAAGGTTGCGGCGACGGTATCCCTTCCGGATGTGATCGCAGGCGGCTCCGAGTTGGGGATTGCTGGCGAGCTGATCAAAAGCGGCTGTCAGATCATCGGTGTAGCGGTGCGCCTGATCGATCCCCCGTTCGCCCAGTGTGTATACCCAAATCGCTTCGAGATCGCTGACGGCGTCCGGGGTTAAACGATATTCATGACCTCTTTTTGGCATGTTTGGCTGTCATGTTTTTCTTGAACCGTGCCGCGTCAAATGGTTGTGGCTTCCCGCTCTGTTCGCCCTTGATCAACTCGGCGCGAATCGTCTCGTTGTCCACGTTGCGAGCCTGGTCGCGACGAATCAAGTCGCGGATGTATTCGCTGTCGTTGGTGAATCCGCCGGCTACGATCTGTGCCTTGATCCATTCATCCTGCTGATCCGTAACGGTGATTGTCTTTCGGGTGGTTCCCATGTCCGGGCCTCGAGCGGTCGTGTTGATAATCATACTATTGAAGCACGATATCACATTGTTGAGTCACTCGAACCCCAGCAGAAGCAATCCATTGTGGGCGCAACGCCGCTGACGGCGCCGTTCGGCCGCGCCAGTCATTGTGCCGAGCGGGTGGACTGGACGGGAGACGTGGGCGCGCATGGGTTGCGCAAGGTCATGGCCAGCGCCCGCAGGTGATCGGTGCGTCGCGGCCGCTGCGCCGCTGACGCGTCAGCGCGCGGCGACTGAGACGAAGTCGCGTGCTTTCGGTCCCGTATAGAGCTGGCGTGGGCGGCCGATCTTGTATTTGCCGCTGACCATTTCGCACCAGTGCGCGATCCAGCCCGGCGTGCGCCCGGTCGCGAAAATGACGGTGAACATTTCGGTCGGAATCCCGATCGCCTTCAAGATGATGCCGGAATAGAAGTCGACGTTCGGATACAGGCGTTTTTCGATGAAGTAGTCGTCCTCGAGCGCGATCTGTTCGAGTCGTTGGGCGATCTGCAGCAGCGCGTCGTTTTCGACACCGAGCTCTTCGAATACCTCTTTGCAGGTCTGCTGCATCACTTTCGCGCGGGGATCGTAGTTTTTGTAGACGCGATGGCCGAAACCCATCAGGCGGAACGTATCGTTCTTGTCTTTTGCGCGCTTCACGAACTTGTCGATGTTCTTCACGCTGCCGATTTCGTTGAGCATGCTGAGCACAGCTTCGTTGGCGCCGCCGTGTGCCGGACCCCACAGCGCCGCGATTCCCGCGGCGATGCACGCGAACGGATTGGCGCCGGT
>CAYUMA010000630.1:0-6347 GCA_964445675.1 uncultured Pseudomonadales bacterium
GCACAGGCGCGCGAATATCTCCCAATGATGCGGACCCGGCGCGATCGGAACGCGATTGGGCTGCTCACGCAGTTGATCAACGAACTTGGACGCATCCGCCCACGAGCTTGGCGCTTCGAACACGCGCGGATGCGTCACCACGCGCAAGAACCCGCTCAGGACAAGATCGCTGAGTCCAAACGCGGCATCCGAGTTGATGGTGTCTTCAAGCCATTTGCGGAACGCGCCGTGATTCGCTGCGTCGAGGCGATGCGCGTACACCAGCACATTGACGTCCGGCAGTATCAGCGCCTGCTCTCCATCAGGTCGATGAGCGATGCCGAGTCGTCCAGATCGACACCGGCGCGCACTCCACCCCTACCTGTGACGTGCAGACGCGCTGGCTGGCGCGACTTCGTCAGGGCGTGTTTGCGCGCTAACCGCTCCCGCAAGGATTCTTCGATGATGGCGGTCAGCGTCACGCCTGCCTCCGCGGCCTGGCGCTTCGCTTCCTTCAGTAGTTTTTCGTCGAGTCGAATGGTCGTACGCATAGCATCAAATCGTATTGACGAGACATCAATATGTCAATGGGTGACGCTGGGGAGCCTAGCGGCTGCCGCACGTTTCCGCGCCGCCTCGATCCGCGCGCAACAGGCAGCAACGATAGCCGGCCGTTCCAACGCAATGTCAGCCAGATCCACGAGTGCCGCCACGTCCTGCCGATACGCTTCGCAGCGACGTTCGTAGCTCCAGCGCGTCTTCACGCAGACGAGCGTTTGTGGCGAGCCCTTGCGCTCTGTCACGTGCGTCATGTCCAACTTGCGACCGTCGATTTGCCGGTGCAAATGCTGGCGCCGGTCCTTGCGCACGCGAAACCGATGGGTGTGTTGTTGCGGCTCGGCCGCGAAGGCCGCGAGCTCGCGACAGTCGTCGCATTTGCAGGACAGGTTCACCGGCTGCCGCCAGTCCTGCGGCGTGGGCGGCGGATGGTCACTGCGTGCGAGCAAGACGGTGGCCGCGTGCACCCACAAACGCCGGACGGCGTTGTCGGCAATGGCGGATATACCCCGCTCATGCACTTTCCGAAGGGCCGGCGCGATGACGGCTCGCGTGTCAAAGGTTGCCGCGTCGGCCATGACCGCCGCGCATGCGGCGCCGCGCAGGCGCGTCAACTCAAGTGTCGACAGACCTTCGAGGAGATCCGCGAGTGCTTCGGCATCGATACGCGTCGCCCGATTCGCGTGCCGCGCGTCGTGGTGCTCGCGGCGCGCCGCGCTCCGACCAAGCCCCAGCAGCGCTTCGACGACGGCGCCGCCGATGTCCCGCAGTGCCGCCGCCCAATCGGACCGAAGCGGGGCTTGCCGTTCGCGAACAAGCCGGATCCAGAAGCCTGCGCATCCGCGAGGGGTCCTCTGCATGTTCAGTTGCACGAGTCGCGAGAACAACTCGCCGCACCGTTTCGCGCCAAGCAGCGTCGCAGCTGCAATGAGCGCCACCGCCTCCGTGCCGTCGAATTGCGCCGTTACCACACCGCCAACAAACCGTTCGAGCAACGCAACGTCGCCGAGCCGGTCGAGCAGCGCGACCATCCGGCCACGGTCGGCCGCTCTTCGATTGTCGAGAATGAGGGAGATGTCCTCGCGATCGTCCTCCTCGACATAACGATCCTGGTCGCGGCGTTCCTGCTCGTAGCCTTCCTCATCGTCGTGTGCTTCCTCGTCATACGCATCCTGGGCATAGTCCTGCGCGTCTTGTGCTGCCTTCGCGACATTGCGCTCCCATGCCGCGACCACCTGACGCACCTCGGCAAGCACCGCCGGGTGGGCCGAATCCACACGCTCGCCGGGCGACGCCACACGTGCCTCGAGATACGGCAGCGCGGCACCCACTCCCGCTTGCAGCAGTACGTCGACGAATCGGTCGCGTGGCCACATCACCAGCACGGCGCGATGATACGCACGTTCGAAGCTGGCACCTTCGTTGCCTGACGCCTCCATGAGCCGCTGTGCATCCGGCGCTTCGCCGTCCAATGCCCGCGCCGGCAACACTTCCCCGTCGCCAAGCGGGAGCGCGCCAAAGTCGACGTGCGCGTCCTGCGGATTTACCCAGTGATCGACGTAGCTGTCTCCATCCACCACTTCGATGACTTCGAAGTCGTTGCTGCTCGCGGCTTCGTCTTCGTCGTCTTCCTCGCTATCGTCCCGACTGTCGCGCCAACCCGAATCGCCGTACGGATCGTCGCCCAGGTACTGCGCCATCCCAAACTCCTCGATGTGCACGAGGCCGAGGTGGAGCGCGCAGTCCGCGCGCACGGTGGCTACGCGCAGCACACTCGCCAACGCGGCGTCGGCGTTCTTCAACGTCGCAAACAAGAGCCCGGCCGAGCTGTACTGATGCTCGAGCAACCAAACGATTTTGGCCGGCGCGTTCGGATTCCCGAATGCATGCGCCAGCAGGTTCGCGGCCGCTACGGTCTCGGCGCCATAGTCCGGTGCGGCGAGCATTGTTTGCGCTCGCCCTTTGCGCGGCGATCCCTGCAACAGATTGTAGACAAGGCAAATTCGGTTGCCCGCAGTCACCGGCAATACTTCGTGTTCGCAGTCCGCATAAAACGCCGCATAGGTCAATTCGGATACTTCGGTTCCACACAGGTTGAGCGTCACCGCGCGGCCCGCATGGCGAACCACGAGGTCACCGCCTGCATGCGGCGACGGCAGCACGATCAACAGCGTGCCGAACATGCGATCGATCTTTTCCGTGTCGCGATGCGCCTTGAAGAAGGCTCCCGCGTCGTACACGAGCAGCTTGTAGAAATGCGCTGTCACGTTGGCATCCGCGCAACCGAGTTGCGCCGCGACGGTCGTGAGAATCTCATCGAAGGTGCGGGCCCAGGACCGGCCGCCGATTTCGACCTTCCGCTCCAACTGCCACACCTTGCGCACCGACGTGTCGAGTATCGTCTCGGGGCCACGACCAAATGGCGCGCGTTCGCACTGCGCGATGAGTGCGCGCACCTGTGCGCGTGGCACCGGAAACGACAAGACACCCACGCCCTCGATCTGGATGCGCGGCATCGGCGCGTCGAGCGCACCCATCGCGAAGAAGTCGCCCGGTCGCTTTACGCGCGCCAGTACATCTTCGAGCGGTTTCAGCCGACCGTTGTACGGAACTTCAATCGGGGTGTTAGGCATGGGTCAGTTCATTCCGTTCGCACTCGCTCGCGCATGAGATCATGGGTCGGTGCGCGGACTGAAGCCCTCCCGTGAGGAAATGCTAGCTTTTGGTGTTTACGCGGCAACGCCGCGAGGACTTCCTGGCACACCCCGAACATCTCGCCCGCTGGCGCGACAAAGTCTCGTTGGAGGCAACGATCTCGACAACGCTTTCACGACGCAGGTGCGTTGCATGACCGGTTGATCGGCAATCCCACCACTGCGCGGCATGATTGACTCGTTAGATGACGCCGCCGCGCTGGAATTCGAGAAATGCGCCCGAAGTTGCGGGCAGCCTTAGGGGACCAGTCGGTCCCGTCCGAATCGCAAACTCCAGTGTTTACGCGCCCTGTGGACTTCATTAGATTGACCTCAGCCATTCTGCTCGGTGTACCGAGCCACCGTTTGCCCGAGGATCATAATGACTGCCGCTGCTCACCTCGTGATCGTCACCTTCGAAATCGACCCCGCGGCACAGGACACGGCACTCGAAAAGATCGGTGCCTATGTCCGTGCCTTCTTGAGCCAACAACCCGGATTCGTCGAGAGCTCGCTGCTTCGAGGTGTAGACGGCCGCAGCATCGTGCACTACGCGAAGTGGCAATCCGAGGCTGCGTTCCAGGCCGCCGGAGTCAAAGCGAGAGCACATCCGGATCTCCCGGCTCTGCTCGCGTACAAGCCGACCGGGCGCGGTTACCAGGTCTGGAAATCCTTCTGAGTATCGGCCATCAACCAGCCCGCATTGCCCGACACGACCCGCTCCGCCGGCTACAGACCACTGCGAAAATCGCAGATGGTGCTGTTTGGATTGCCGGAGTTTGCGACGTACCTCGCCGTCATTCCGATCTCGCTCTACATACCGTTCTTTTACTCGCGCGATCTTGGACTGAGTATCACCGCGGTCGGATTGTTGCTGATGGTTGCGCGCATCAGCGACGTGGTCATCGACCCACTGATCGGCGCGTTGAGCGATCGCACGAAGTTGCGGTGGGGACGCCGCAAGATCTGGATGGTCGCCGGTACGCCGCTGATGATGGTCTCGGCGTATGCGCTCTTCGTCGCGACGAGTCCCGTCACCAACATGTACCTGCTCGGCTGGTCGATGTTGCTGTGGTTGGGCTGGACGATGATCAACATTCCGTACTACGCGTGGGGCGCTGAATTGTCGGCCGACTTCGATGAGCGCACGCAGATCACCGGCTGGCGCCAGGCGTGGGGATTTGCCGGCAACATCAGCGTGCTGCTGGTGCCGGTGGCCGCTGCGAACCTGTTCGGCTTCGGCGGCACGGCGCGCGAAGCGCTGGTGATCATCGCCGGCATGGTGATCGTGCTGTTGCCGCTCTTGATCGGATTGACCGTCTGGCGGCTGCCCGAGCGGACCGTCGCGTCGGCGGCGCGGCAGCCGATCCTGCGCAGCGCGCGTGCGATGTTCGCGAACGGTTCGTTCCTGATCCTCTTCTTCGGTTTCACGCTGATGGCGCTGGGCACCACGATGATCGGCACGCTCTTCATGCTGTTCACGACGTTTGCGATGGACCTGGAACGCCACGCGCAACCCATTCTGCTCGCGTACTTCGCAGTGAACCTCGTCGGACTGCCGTTCTGGGTCTGGTTATCGCACAAGATCGGCAAGCGCGAAGCGTGGATCACCGGAACGCTGATCATGGCGCTGGTCACGCCGATGTACCTGTTCCTGAGTCCCGGGGATCTGTTGCCGTTTGTGTTGATCACCGCGGTGATCGGCTTTGCCGGTGGCAACTATGTGGCGCTATCGATGTCGATGAAAGCCGACGTGATCGAGATCGCGACGCGGCGGCAGCGCGAAACCGTTGCCGGCACGTACGTCGCGGTCTGGGCGTTCGGCTCGAAGGCGACAGCGGCGCTCGCCGTGGGCGTGTGTTTGCCGCTGCTCGGCTTGTTCGGCTTCGATCCACGCATCGAAAATGGTCCGGAGCAGATTGCAGCGCTGCGATACACAATCGGGCTGCTGCCATCGGTATGTTATCTGGGGGCAATCCTCATCATCAGTCGATACGGGATTTCCAAGGCGCGGCTCGATCGCCTGCGACGGGCGTTCGACCGCCGTGAAAGCCGCGGAATCCACGCGCTCGCGCAACAATGAAAACGCAGGAGAAACAGTATGGACTTCAAGATTCCGCAAGACCTTCAAAACTACCTCGACGAACTCGATGCGTTCATCGAGAAAGAGATCATGCCGATCCAGAACCGCGACGATAACATCCGGTTTTTCGATCACCGGCGCGAACACGCGCGCACCGACTGGGACAACAACGGCCTGCCGCGCAAGGACTGGGAGGCGCTGCTCGCCGAAGCACGCGCTGTTGCGGACAAAGCCGGACACCTGCGTTTTGCGTGGCCGAAAAAACACGGCGGCAAAGGCGGATCGAACCTGTGGATGGCGGTGATCCGCGAACACCTCGCCGCAAAAGGTCTCGGACTCTTCAACGATCTTCAGACGGAACACTCGATCGTCGGCAACAACCCGTTCATCGTGATGTTCGAGGAATTCGCGACACCGGATCAGTTCAAGCGCTACAGCGACGACCTGCTCAAGGGCAAGTTGCGTACCGGCTTCGGTCTGACCGAGCCGAACCACGGATCGGATGCGACATTCATGGAAACGCGCGGCGTGCCGCAAACCAAAGACGGCAAGCCCGGCTGGTTGATCAACGGCGAAAAGATGTGGACGACGGGCATGCACCACGCCAACTACATCATGACGTTCACGCGCACCAGCGGTAAGGACGGTGACGCGCGCGGCATCACGTGTTTTATCGTTCCCGCGGACGCGCCGGGTGTGAAGATCGAAGAATACCTGTGGACGTTCAACATGCCGACGGATCACCCGCGCGTGTCGCTGACGAACGTGTGGATTCCGGAAGACAGCTACTGGGGTGAAATCGGCGGCGGCCTCGCGATCGGTCAGAGCTTCGTGCACCAGAACCGCATCCGTCAGGCGGCGTCGTCGCTCGGTGCCGCGGTGTACTGCATCAACGAAAGCGTCGCGTACTCGCGGCAACGCAAACCGTTCGGCAAACCGCTGTCGAACAACCAGACAATCCAGTGGCCGTTGATCGAACTGCATACGCAGGCACAGATGCTGCGGCTGTTGATTCGCGAAACCGCGATCGCCAT
>CAYUMA010000631.1:0-2401 GCA_964445675.1 uncultured Pseudomonadales bacterium
GGATCCGCGACAACGTGGCGCCGGGTTCCGGCTCCCTTCACGCCCATACCCATGCCCATGGCGACTATGCGCACACCCATCCCCACGGCCACGGCGCGGTGAACCATGGACATCCCGAAGACCGGACACCACAGGCTTGGCTGGACCGCAAGCTGGGTGGAATCGGGCTCTATCAGGTGGTACGTCCATTGTTGGTGGGCGTCGTGCACGGACTGGCCGGATCGGCAGCGGTCGCGCTGCTGGTGCTGACCGCGATTCAGGACCCCTGGTGGGCGATGGTTTACCTGGTCCTGTTCGGCGTCGGCACCATCGCCGGCATGATGCTGATCACCATGGCGATCGCCGCGCCATTTTCCTATTCGATTGAGCGTTTTCCGCGCTTCAACGCCTATCTGCGCGTGGCATCCGGGCTGCTCTCGCTGGCTTTCGGACTGTTCCTGATCTACTACATCGGCTACGTAGACGGCCTGTTCAGAGATAATCCGCAGTGGTCACCGCAGTGAGACATGCTGCACTGGATATTTCAAACTGAATCTTGAGAATTAACGCGCGGAAATCAAGAACTGCTTGCTGCGTCGCAGCATTGACGCTAGGTCTTTCGGAGATTAGATTTTGACAATGCAAACAGAAGGGAGCGGGCCGCAGCGTACGGCCCGGTCGTCAACGCTGAAGCATATTGGTCTCGGCCTGTTGGTGGTGGGGCTGATTGCACTGGTGGCGCTGGCGGCGGTCCGTGAGATAGCGATTCCACCGTGGGCACAGGCCGAACCGGTATCGGCGTTCGAGCCTACCGTACGCCCCGCGATGACTGCCGCGGAAGAAGCGTATGCGCACGCGTTGTGGCCGATCCACGCCAAGGTGAAGCAGAACGCGGTGAAAATGACCTTCGCCGGGCTCGCCTACAAGATGGGTGATATCAGGCGCACTGGGGTGAAGGAGCGAGTGGCGCCACTGACGCCGACGTTCGAGGCGGCGCTGGTACAATTGAACAAACTGCAGCCGCCGACGTCGATGCTGGAGTTGCACCAGAATTATGCTGACGCTATCAACCTGTATCGCAGTTCGTCGGTGACGATGATCAAGGTGGCAGGCGACGGTGGCGATCAGCACCTGATCGAGGCGCACAAGATGTCGGACAAGGCGGCAGGCCTGACGCTCAAGGTGGGTGAGGTCTTGTGGCCGGGCGAGTACAAGCCGAACTAATCAAAGTTTTCCGGACCGGCGCAGGGTGGCACGGGCCAGAAAAGAAGAAGAAGTCGCATCAAGCAGTCCAATCGTCAAGGAGGAGGGGTAAGAAATGAATAACACCATGAAACACGCGTTGGTTGCCGCGGGTCTTGCTGCTGCGGCGACGCTGGCGGCACCGGTCGCGCAGGCGCAAGTCTGCTCGGTGTGGCTGGTTGAGAATAGTCGCTTCATGAACGTACCGTTCGGCATGTTCCATCCGGACCGCTCTTTCGTTCAAGGCAGCGACAGTCCGCGCAACAACGTCAACAAGGTCGACCTGCCGGTAAACGTCGGCGTCATCAAGTGTGACAATGAACTGATTCTGTATGACAACGGCTGGAACGCGACCGAGTACCACAAGGCAACCGGTACCGGACACTGGTCGCCACTGTCCAAGCAGATCGCTCAGCTTGGCTTTGACGCCAAGGACGTGAGCAAGGTGATCGTCGGCCACGGTCACTGGGATCATGCCGGCTCGCTGGATGAGTTTCCGAATGCAATTCTGTACATCCAGAAGGAAGAGCTGAAGGGCATCGAGTGGGCGCTCAACTATCCGCATCCGCGTATCAGCGCCGTAAACGACTCGCCCGGTGGTTGCAACCGCACTCCGGCTTGCGGCTATCCGTCCAAGACCATCGCTTCGATCTACGGTAAGGTTCTTGCGGGCAAAGCCAGGATCGTGGACGGCGACATGGATGTGCTGCCCGGCGTGAAGATTCATGCCGCGCACCGCGCTCATACCGCCGGCTCGCAACTTATGGAAGTCAACACCTCTATCGGCAAGCTGATGTTCGGTTCCGATGCGTACTCTTCCTGGGAAGCGATCCGTGACTGGGAAGTGGCCAACATTCAGCAGACTGATTCGGTGCAGCAGTTCCTGGCCTACGAGAAGTGCTACAAGGTGACCGGTGGTTATCAGAATTGCGTTTCCGCGCACGAGCCCCTGTCCTACTCCGACAAGTACCCGATCACCAAGAAACATTGGGTGGGTATGAATGGTGGACGCCGCGCGGAGGTTGCCCTGGCGCCCGGAGAAAAGTCACGCAAGCCGTAATTGGCTGAACGCAAGTAGTAGACTCCGATGCGAGGAGCCGACACAATCGGCTCCTCGCATTTTTTTGCATGTCTGGTTTCCGTCACCTTGTTCAGCCGCGCTGCAAGAAATCTCATTTTG
>CAYUMA010000632.1:0-10636 GCA_964445675.1 uncultured Pseudomonadales bacterium
GGCTATTTCGGCCTCATCGAACAGCAGCTGCGCAGCTGGGCGGGCGCGCAGGTGCTCACCGATCTGGTGATCGTGTGCGTGTTGGCGTGCATCTGGATGACGAGCGACGCGCGTGAGCGCGGACTGTCCGCGTGGCCGTTCATTGCGGTCACGCTGGTCGCGGGTTCGTTCGGGCCGCTGCTGTATCTGGTCGTGCGGGAATTGCGTTCGACGACAACGCGAACAGCGGGTGGTAACTCCCGGGTCCGCGCGTGACAGATCGATCGGGATCAGCGTTGGTCAAGAGTGCCTTATCGGCAGGGGCGGAAGGCACCTGACCTCCTTATCCGAGCGGTCGGTTCGACTCGTCGGGAGTGATCAGCGAATCACGAGCAGCGCTTTGATCTTCGCGCGCACGTCCAGCAAGACCTCCTCGCTCACCGCACCCTTCTTCTTGACCCGACGCACCTTCCAATCGAGCGACTTCACCTGGTCAGACAGAGCCGCGCCGGGGACCCCGTCGAACTCGGTCAGTACCTCAAAGGGGTGACCTTTGACCCTGCTCGTGATCGGGCAGCAGACCATCAGTCCGGCTCTACCGTTGTAGCTCGCGGGACTGATGACCAATGCCGGTCGATGTCCCGCCTGCTCGTGGCCCGCCTGAGGGTTGAATTCGAGCCAGACGAGGTCGCCCGCGTCGGGCACATAGCGACGCTTTGCCATCAGAGCGCTTCTTTCCCGACCGGTTCGCCAAAGCTCGATTCCCCGTGCGCATTCTTCGCAGTGATGCCTTCGACGAGTGCGTCGAGGTCGTATTCGATCCTGTCCGACGGCTCGATGACGATTCGACCTCGCGAAACGATGATATTGACCCTCTGCTCCAACCGAAGCGCAGCTTCCTTGATTGCAGACGCCGGCAGCCGGACGGCTGCGCTGTTGCCCCATTTGCGAATGACGGATTCCATGATCTGCTTTCGACCGATGTGTATCTACAGTGTAGACACATTGGTTCGGCAGCTCAACGTCGTCTGTCCCGATATTCCGGCGCCTGGTTCACCTTCTGCAAGGTGCCGATGTCTGCCAAATGCGTGCGATTTCGCCGGCCTTTGCGCTACTCGTAGAACTGCGGCGCCTTCTTCAGCGTGTCGGCGAACAGCTTGTCGTGCTCGATCCACAGCGTCGTGCCCGTCTCTTTGAGCAGGGCCTCGACTTTGTCCATCGACTGCAGCGACTGCGCCGCGTCGTAATTGAACGTCGGCACGCGCCGCAGCGTGCGACTCTCGCGGAAGTGCCCGAATCCCACTCGGCCTTCTGCATCAGCACGTTCGACCCGGCGAATGCGTTTGCGCCACCGGCGTGGTCTGAATGCAGATGCGAGAACGCAACGCAAGTGACGTCGGCGGGATTGATGCCCATCGCGGCGAGCTGGTCGACGATCGAGCGCTCGTAGACGATGGAGCCGCCGTCATCCAACTTGATCAGTCCCTGACCGGCCGCGCTGAGGGGCAGGCCGGTATCCGACAACAAACGCTCTTTCCGGTGTTCGATCAGGTAGCACGGCACGAACAGTTCGCGCACCTTTGTTTCGTCTGGTTTCAGACCGAACATCGTGACGCCGCTGAGATTGATCGCACCGCAGTCGAAGATGTAGAGCCTCGCAGACGCGACCGCGAGGCTCGACAGCAACAGCATTGCCGCGATCCAAACGATCTTCATTTGGACGCCGCGAACGCCTCCGGCAAACCGTACAGTTCGAGCTTCGCCTGGTGCGCTGCGACGTCGAGGCTGAGCACGACGAGGTCGAACTTGTCGCCTGCGGCGTCGCGCACGTGGTTACGCAACAACGCCTCCACGCGGAACCCCAGATCCTCGAATACCGTGATCGCCGCGCGCTGATCCGACGTCATCTGAGCGGTGACCTTTTCGAGCCCCATCGACAGCGCGATCAGGAAGCTCTCCTGCACGAGTGCGCGCCCCAGGCCATGCGCGCGCGTCGTCGGCGACACCAACACGCGCAGATCGCCGACGTGAGGCGAGAACGAATGCCTATCGCGCACGACCGCAGCACAGCCGACGACGTCGCCGCCGCCGCGGCGCGCAAGTACGCTGACGATGTTCTCGGCGGCGATTTCGCGCACCCACGCGGACAGCACTTTCGCGTTCGTGATGTCGCGCGGCATGAACAGCAGGTCGTGCGGCGGCAGCGCGCGTGCGAAACGCAGCACGTCGGGTTCGTCGGTTGCGTGCATCACTGTCAGTTCGAACGCCGCGCCGTCACTCTGGATCGTACGTGGATAGCGCGCCATGACGTTGCTCATATCGATCGCACCGCGAGCCAGCGTTCGAGGCGCGGCCACATACGCCCGATCGCGTTCGGTCCGGCGATCAGGCTGACGTGACCACCTTTCATCAGGATCTCTTCTTTATCGCTCGAGCCGACGAGGTCGAGCAGCGGCTTCGTCGAGTCGCGCGGCGCGAGGTGATCGTGTTCAGCGACCACCGACAAGACCGGAGCGCGAATGTTCGCGAGATTCGCATCGCGACCGCCGACAACGAGTTCACCCGTGAAGAGCTTGTTGCCCCAACTGAGTTCCTTTGTCGTCTGGCGCATGTATTCGCCGGCCAGCGGCAGCGTTTCGTCGCCCCACCGCTCGAACGCGCGATACGAGCGCACGAAATCGTCGTTCCACATCTGTTCGCTGACGCGCAGCTGTCCGGCCAATCGTTGTGCGGGTTTCTGCATCTCGAACATCTGCCGGATGAAGTCGGCCGGCACGATGCCGAGCGTATCGACCACCTGATCGACGTCGAAATAGCGCGGATCGTTCCACATCGTCGTGAGGCCCATCTTCGACCAGTCGACCGGCGTCGTCAGGCAGACGAGATTCTTGAGGGGCCCGTCGGCGTGCGTCGCCGCGTAGATCAACGCCAACACGCCGCCCATGCAGTAGCCGATCACCGAGATGTCGTTCTGGCCGGTCTCCTGCTGCACCTTGCGGATGCACGTCGGGATGAAGTCCTGCGTGTAGTCCTCGAGCGTCAGCCCACGTTCTTCCGGCGCCGGCGGATTCCAATCGACGACGAACACGTCGAAGCCGCGCTGCAACAGGAATTCGACCATGCTCTGTCCCGGCAACAGGTCGAACACGAACGCCTTGTTCGTGGTCGCCATCACCAGCAGCACCGGCACGCGGTACAACTCGTCGACCTGCGGTGAGTAGTGATACAGCTGCAGCGTACCGCGCCCGTACAGCGTCGTCTTCGGCGTCAGCCCCACTTTCGCGGGACCCGACGTCGCATATTGAAACCCCTTCACGCCGCGTTCGATCGCGCGCTCGACCATCGCGCGCACGCGTGTGCCGGTGTCTTCGCGGGTTGCCTCGGCCTTCGTCATCGCGGTTTCTCCTCGTTCAGATATTCCGCAGGTGGTTGCCGCGTGCGTGGTTTTGCTGCACGCGGCGCATCGTCAGCCACGACCGTCGCATCGCCGTCGAGCGACGCTTCGATGCGCATCAGCCGGCGGTCGACTTCGGTGAGCTTCTCGGCGAGACGAATGATGTCTTCGCGCGTCGGCATGTTCAGCGCCGCGAGCCGGCGCCCCATCGCCTCCGACGTCGCCTGCTGCAGCACGAGCTGCATCCGCTGCGCTTCCTGCATCAGACGGCTGAAGGACTCGGTCCCCATCACCTGATTCGCGACCGAATTGATGTTGCGCTCCCAATTGGTCACGAATTCCCGAAACATCGCCGCCGGATCGGGCGGATTCTCGTTCGCCATCGTCGTGCGCTCCAGAACCTGAGGAGGTCGAACATACTACTTCCGGCGCGTCGGAGCATTTCGTCCCTCGCGCACACCGCACGGCAGCGCTAGCATCCCAACCCCGACCAGCCCACGACCGAAGGAGTAGCGACGTGACCGAACCGCTTATCGATCCCCTTGTCGATCCCCTTCTCGATCCAGAGGCGCTGAAGCGCTATTCGTTCAATGTCTGGAGCTACAAGCAGGGCGAGATGGTCTCGCTGATGATCCACATCGGCGACCGGTTGGGCCTGTATCGCGCACTGCACGGCGCGGGCCCCGTGACCGCCGCCGAACTCGCCGCACGCACCGGGCTAAAGGAGCGTTGGCTGTTCGAATGGCTGCGCGGACAAGCGGCCGCGCGGTTGCTCGACTATCACGATCCGGACCGTTTCGAGCTGACCCCGGTCGGCGCCGCGGTGCTCGCCGACGAATCCGGCAGTCTTGCGTTCGCGGCCGGCGCGTTTGCACCTCAGACCGCGCCGGAGATCGTCGACAAGTTGTGCGATGCATTCCGCACGGGCATTGGGCTCAGCTACGAACAACTCGGCCCGAATGCCGCGCATCGCACCGAGCGCATGCTCGGTCCCTGGATCCGGCAGGCGCTGGTGCCGAAGATCATCCCGGCGCTCGACGGGGTTCTGCACAAACTCGAAAGCGGCTGTACCGTGGCCGACGTCGGCTGCGGCAGCGGCCTCGCGCTCGCGAGTATGGCGGCTGCGTTTCCAAGTTCGAAATTCCACGGCTACGATCCGAGCAGCCACGCGATCGCCAACTGCAATACAAAGGTGCGCGAGCGGAACCTCGCGAACATGCAAACGTTCGCCTCGAGCGGCGAAGGGTTGCCGAAGGTGCCGACGTACGACTTCGTGATCACGTTCGACTGCCTGCACGACATGACGCGGCCGGCTGCAGTGATCGAGTCGATTCGCCGCGCGCTGAAACCCGACGGCACGTGGCTGATCAAAGACATCCGCAGCAACGCCGACTACAAGAAGAACATGCGCAATCCGATGCTCGCGATGTTCTACGGCTTCTCGGTGTCGGCGTGTATGTCGTCGGCGTTGTCCGAACCGGGCGGCGCGGGTTTGGGCACGCTCGGCTTCAACCCGGACGTTGCGGAGCGAATGGTTCGCTCCGCGGGCTTCACGCGCTTCACGCAACACGATTTCGAAGATCCGAGCAATCTGTACTACGAGGTGCGGCCGTGACGACCGCACGTTGAAAAGTCAGCGCCAATCGTTCGGACCCGGCGGGTCCATCTTCGGATGCCGGCTCGGCTCCGACGGCGCGTCGGAGCGCGTCCAGAAAAAGCCCGTGTGGCCATTGTCCTTTTGCCGCACGTGCATGCTCGCCGGGTCGAGCGTCGGGATCATCCGCACGTTGATGCCGTAGATCTGCGGCGGGTCGATGTCGACCGCGGTCATGTGTGTGACGCATCCGCATTCCTTACAGCGGTTGAATGCCAATGAACGGTCGCCCCAGAGGTAGGTCTCCATCGTGTCCTCGCCTCTGACGATCGTCACGTGCCCGGCTTGCGGGTACGCCCAGATCGCGCCATAGCGGCGACAGATCGTGCAGTTGCAATCGAGCACCCACGTTGGCAGCTCGGCGACTTCGAAGCGAACCGCGGTGCAGTGGCAAGCAGCGCGTACCATGACATCGATCCTCCGGTTGTTGACGTCAGCCCTGCACCACACGCGTGATCTGCGTCGGTGTCGGCGCGGGCCAGCCCGCTTCCTTGCAGGTCCGCACGATGGCTTCGTTCGTGTCGAAGTACACCTGCCAGTAGTGCGCGTTGTTCGTATACGGCCGCACCGCAATCACGGTGCCGTTGAGGTTCATGTCGAGCAGGTTGATTTCGGGCGGTTGCTCCGTGCTGACGTTTGGGATCTTTGCCACCGCGATCTTGAAGCGCTCGATCGCATCCAACGGATCGACACCGACGGCAAGCTGCGCAACGCGTTCGACGCGGCGTGCCGGCAGCAGCGAGAAGTTCTGGATGGTGTCGCTGAAGATCTTGCCGTTACCGACCGTCGTCATCACGCTGTCGGGCGTGATGAGCGTCGTGCCGAAGAGACCCAGCTCGTGCACGGTGCCCGTAATGCCGGCGATGGTGACGAAGTCACCGACCTTCATCGGCCGCAGGATCAGCATGAACGCACCGGCTGCGAAATTGCCGAGCAACCCGCTCCACGCCGCACCGATCGCGAGGCCCGCGCCCGCGAGCAGCGCCGCGAACGACGTGGTCTCGATTCCGAAGTACCCGAGGATGCCGAGCACCAGCACGATGTTCAGCGTCACCGCGACGATCGACCCGAGGTACTTCGTCAGTGTCGGATCGATGTGATTGCGGTTCATGCCGCCCTGGATCAGCGCAATCACGCGCCCGATCAACCAGCGGCCGACGACCCAGAACGCGATTGCGGCCGCGATCTTGAGCGCCACATCCAACGCTGTTGTGCTGAGAAATACGCGGATCGATTCGATATTCATTCATCCCCCCTCGGTGTTTGTTGTTATCACTCGATCGCAAGCTTACCAAGCCTCTGCGCGGTCGTGTTCACCGGCGTTCGAACAGCACCAGTTCGTCGATCGGCTCGAACCCGAGTTTCGCGGCGACGCGCAACGACGCCGGGTTCCCCTCGACGGCCTGCCACACCGGTGCTTTGCCGAGCGCGTACATGTGATGGATGAGATGGGCTGCGCAGAGACCCGCGTAGCCCATCCCGCGATGCGCTTCGAGTGTATCGATGCCGATGTCCCAATACGTCTCGCCAATCACACCCGCATAACAGAACGACACCGGCTCATCACCGACGAACGTCGTCGCGACCGGCGATTCGGTGTTGTCTGCGATCTCATGTGCAAGTTCGGCGTCGAACGAATAGCCGCGCAGCGCGGCAACATCGAGTAACCGCACCGCGCCACGCGGGATTACAGGCAACAACTCAGGGCGTTCGAGCCGATGCACGATGATGCGCGAACGGACCCATCCGCGCAGCGCGTTGTCAAGCAGCGCGGCGTGCTCGGCGCCGCCGATCACTTCGACGATACGTTTCTCCTTCAACGCTTCCTCGATTGCCGACACACGAGGCGCGCCGATCACGAACGCGGCCCGCTCTCCGTCGCGCACGATCGCGGAAAACTCGGGTTCCGTCGAGACACCGAAGAGGTCGCGTGCATCAGCATTCAACAACAACCCGCGCGCTTCCACCCAACGCGGGACGTCGGGCACGTGACGCGCAAGATCTAACGGCTCCATCGAGGAGTGCGGAACGCGAGGGGGAAATAAATTGCGAGCGAGACGGCTACAAACGCCGCCAGAACGAGCGTCGTCGTCCCGGTGCCCTGCTGCTCGATCAGCATGCCAGTCAATGTCGGGCTGATCAGTATACCGAGACCCACCGCCGCCGGAACGAGCGAACTGAGGCGCCCGGACGGATCGCGCGACGCAACCATGGCCACCAGGAACGGCCCGAGAAAATTCCAAGCGGTCTGGTATGCGAAGCTCGCAGCGCCGAACTCGAGGATGCTCGACGTCGCGGCGAGCCACGGAATCGACACCAGAAAGACACCGGCGGCGACCAGCTGCAACCAGATCGTCACGGGTCGTCCCGCCATGTGCGCGGCGCCTAACGAGCCGACGATGCCGGCGAACAGCGTTGCGGCGATCACATCGGCGACCGGACCGGCGGGCAGTCCCGAGCGCTCCGCGAAGAAGCCGATGAAGATCCAGTCGCCGACCGCGCCGATGTTGAAGATCACGATCGCGACCAGAGTCGCCCAGGCGGCATACGAGGTCACCGATCCCGCGCGTTCGATGGCCTCCGGCGGCGGCCGGGTTCGCTGCGGCAGCCGCCACGCGATGACGACGCCGAGTACCGTCACGAGCGCGAGCACCGCCGTATAGCCGCGCAACCCGAGCACGTCACCCGGCAGCAGCGCCAGGAAGATAGCCCCCATCACGACATCGGACGTGACGCGAAACCCGATCGCGCGCGCCGGATTCTCGGTCTGTCCGAGCAACACGAACGACACGCTGCCAATCACGGCCCCGGCGGCGCCGCCGACGAGTTGTACGAACGTCAGCGCCAGCATCGACGGCGCGTAACCGATCGCAATCAACGACGCCGCGACGGCAATGAGACTCGCGGCCACGATGCGTGGCAGACCGACGCGCGCGATCCACATCGGCCCGGTCGCCGACGCGACGACGCCGGCGAGTACGTTCACCGAAATCAGGTAGCCGTATTGGCTCTCGCTGAGATTGTGGAAATGCGAAAACAGCAGCGAAAACACCGGCAGCACGTTCCCCGGGAGCGCAGAGATGCTGCCGACGAGAATCGCCGCGACGAGCGATGTGCGTGGTGAGGCGACGGACGTTCAGCGTGGGGACGGTGACCGACACGCGGCGCGCGACGTCAGTGCCCGTTCGCTGACTTCGCCTCTGCGAGAAAGCGGTCGCGATCGGCGTACGTCGCCGGCGCATGCGAGACGTCGTCGGCGCGAAACGCGCGCGTGTACGCCGCGAGCTCGAGCGCGATGCCGCTCGGATCCTGGAAGTACATCGAGCGCACCCACGTCGCCGCGGTGAGGCCGACCTCGTAGCCCTTGTCGTTGTCGGCGTGATTGATCACGTGCACACGAATGCCTTTCTGCTTCAGCCGCGCGACGTACGCATCGAACATCTGGAGCGGAATCGAAATCGCGAGGTGGTTCATCGACGCATGCGCGCTGGTGAATTTGGAGCCGGGCCGCTGGTCCTGCGACGCGATACCCGGGGCCGCCTCCGGCGCATCGGGGTACCAGAAGAACGCGATCATCGCGCCGTTGCCGGCATCGAAGAAAAAGTGCTGGCCGCGCGGGCCCATTTCGATCGTCTTGACGAGCGGCATCTCGAGCACGTTCGTGTAGAAATCGACCGTCTCTTTCATGTCTTTGCAGACGAGCGCCACGTGATTGACGCCGAGGTATTCGAACTTTTCGGTGCTCATTTCGTCTCCCCAGAATCGAACGTTGCGACGGATTGTATCTATAGTTGCGCTTCCAAGCGCAACAGAGAGCGCGCATGGCCGACATCATCTCGCGTGGCAGTCGGTGATACAGCCCGTGATGAGCTAATCGCTCACTTGAACTCGTGCTTCGATGGTGCGCCCGCCGCGTTCGGACGCCCAGATGCCGGCGAACACGAGCGCGAGCGCGGCCGCGTGAAACCACCGAAACTCGTCCCCGAGAATCACGACCGCGAGCGCCGCCGCGAGCACCGGCGTCAGATTCATGAAGAGACCCGCACGACCCGGGCCGATGATCTCGACCCCGCGAATGAACAGCACCTGCCCCAACAGCGACGGCACCAATGCGATGGCGACGATCAACGCCCAACCCGTTCGCGTAGGCCCGACCAGGTCACCCACAAGCGCCTCGAACAGCGCGAACGGAATCGACGTCACGAACGCCGCTCCCGCGAGCACCGCGAAGAACGACAGCGGCGCCACTGCGGGCCGTGAACGAAGCGCCACCGTGTAGATGGCATAGAGCAGCACCGCCCCGACCGACATGAGATCCCCACGGTTGAACTCGACCGCGACCAGGCGCGCCCATTCGCCGTGCGAAACCACCAGCACGACGCCCGTCATGGCGGCAACCACACCGAGCATCTGCAGCGGCGACACCCGCGTTCGGAAGCGTGCATACGCGATCAGAAAAACGAAGACCGGCATTACCGCCTGCGTGATGCCGAGGTTGAGCGCCGTCGTATGGTGTGCGGCGACATAGAACAATACGTTGAACGACGTGAACCCGAGCGCACCCATCGCCGCGATACGACCGAGGTGCGGGCGCAACGTCGACCAGTCGTGCGCGAGCGGCCGCCACGCCAGCGGCAGCAACACGAACATCACGACGAGCCAGCGCAGCGCGACAAGCGCCATCGGCGACACTTCGCCGACCGCCAGCTTCGCGAAGATCGTGTTCACGCTCCAGCACAGCGACGTGATCGACAGCAGGATCCATGCGCGCCGCGCTCGCCCGGCGTCCAACGTCAACGCCGCACACCCGGCGACTCGATCGGCAGATCACCGGCGCGCCACGCCAGATAAAGCTCCAACGCGACGTAAACGTCGGATCCAAGCGCATACGGCTGCGCGCGCACGCCGGCATCGCAGTCGCGGATGCGGCGGTGCAAGGAACCGAACGTCTGCCACTCGAGCCGGTAGCCCGGGAATGCCGTCGGCTGACCCTGGCTCAGCCGATCGCCGCGCAGCCACTTGCCGAAGTTGTCGTCGTGGCACTGGTTGCACGCGAGATTGAGTTGCCCACGCCGCGTGAAGAAGTAGTCGCGGCCTTGCGCAAAGTAGCGTGCCGCGGCCCCGTCGACCGCGACATCGTATGGTCGTTGGCGTGTTAGCTGTGCCACGTAGGCCGTCAGCGCGAGCAGCGGTTCGCTTTCGTACGGCAGCGCTTCGACGCCCTGGTAGCGGGTCCGACACAGATTGATGCGGCCTTCGAGGTTCACCAGCGCGCCGGTCGACGCATCGATCTTTGGATACCTCGCCGCAACGCCGACGAGCGCTCGTTCGCCGTTCGGCGCGTGGCACGATTGGCAGCTCGCGTTCCCGATCGACACTGCGAACGCTTGCGCGCCGCGATCCACCCACAGGTATCCGGGGTTCGCGAACGGATCGTCCTGCAGCGCCTGCGTTTCGCGGGTCAGGAACGTATACCCGGATTGCACGCTGGCGCGCGGCAGATCGGGGCTGGACGCGAACGAGCGGATGTCGTCCGCATACGTGAGGCCGGCGAGCATGATCGTGAGGCCGATCGCAACGGCTCGTCTCACACCACCTCCAGCGTGGCG
>CAYUMA010000633.1:0-1755 GCA_964445675.1 uncultured Pseudomonadales bacterium
CAGGCGTGGCAGAACGAGCAGACGGTGCCAGGCGTGGCAGAACGAGCAGACGGTGCCAGGCGTGGCAGAACGAGGCGATGCAGTCGTTGCAGATGGTGCCAGGCGTTGCAGCTACGGGTGACGGCTTTGGCGCACCATCCACAACGACCGCAACGCCTGGCACCATCACAGCCACGACCGCATCGCCTGGCACCATCACAGCCACGACCGCAACGCCTGGCACCATCACAGCCACGATCGCAACGCCTGGCACCATCCGCACCCACCCAATATTGTGGAGGATAGATGACATCCCCTTATCTGACCGATGAACGCCTGATGATTCAGGCGGCGGCGCGCGAGTTCACGCTGAACGAGGTGCTGCCGGTGGCGAACGAGCTCGATCCGATCCAGGGCGAGATTCCGATGGACTTACGCAGGAAGCTCGGCGAGCTGGGCTATTTCGGCATTCGCGCGCCGGAAGAGTACGGCGGCCTGGGGCTCGGCGTGTTCGAGTACTGCATGATCGCGGAGGAACTCGCGCGCGGCTGGATGAGTGTCGCGAGCATCATCGCGCGGGCCGGCGGCGTGATGGCGGTTGGCGGCTGGCCGCTCGCGAAGCGCGTCGAGCTGACGCGCAAGGCCGCGCGCGGCGAATACCTCGCGGCCGTATCGCTGTCGGAACCCAACGTCGGCTCGGACCTCGCGGCGGTGAGTTGCCGCGCGGTGCTCGATCGCGACGAGTGGGTCATCACCGGCAACAAATACTGGTGCACGTTTGCGGACGGCGCCGACTACATTCAACTGCTCGCTCGTGTCGAGGCGCCCGGTGAAGAGGCGCGCTACAAAGGCTTGCGGACGTTCATCATCGAAAAGCCCCGCGGCGAGTTGCCGAAAGGATGCGCCGGCTCACCGATTCCGAAGATCGGTTACTTCGGTTGGAAAACGTTCGAACTCGCCTTCGACGGTTGCCGTATCCCGAAGGACAACATCATCACCGGCGGCGATTCGGAAGGTTTCAAGAACACCGTGTCGTTCCTCAATGCCGCGCGCGCACATACCGCCGCGCGTTCGATTGGACTCGCGCGCGGCGCATTGGAGGATGCAATGGCGTATGCCCACGAACGCGTCCAGTTCGGTGTTCCGATCGCGGACTTTCAGGAGACGCGTTTCAAGCTCGCACGTATGGCGAGCGAGATCGAAGCCGCGCGCCAGCTGATGTACCACGTCGCGACCGAAATGGACCATGGCCGGCCGGCCGACAAGGAAGCCGCGATGGTGAAATGGTTCGCCAGCGAAATGGCCGAACGCGTCACGTCCGATGCGTTGCAGATTTTCGGCGGCGCCGGCTACACGAAGTTGCACGCCGTGGAGCGCTACTGGCGCGACGCGCGCCTCACCAAGATCTTCGAGGGGACGAGCGAAATCCAGCTGCGCATCATCTCCGACCGCCTGCTCGGCAAGCCGACGCAACGCGCCAACAGCTGACCACTTCGAGGACATCGACCATGACCGAACCCACCGTCTACGAAGCGATGAGCACGTTGCGCGCCGTGCGTCGTCTGAAACCGGATCCGATCCCAACGGCCGTGCTGGGGCGCGTGCTGCAGGCCGCCGCGTGGGCCCCGACCGGCGGCAACGCGCAACCGTGGCGCATCGTGCTCGTGACGGATCCAAAACCGAAGGCCGCGCTCGGCGCGCTGTATTCGAGTTCGTGGTCGCAGTTTTCGAAGATCTACGAAAAACGCCTCGCCGGCGTACCCGAAGCAGACCGCG
>CAYUMA010000634.1:0-2050 GCA_964445675.1 uncultured Pseudomonadales bacterium
TTTGCATGCGGCCGAGCACGCGGCGGCGAGTTGTTCGAGCGCAGCGTCGTCGAGCTTTGTGCCGATGATCGCCTTTGCAGCGGCGGGTACCAGCACGACGGTCGCCGCGACCGCGCCGAGCGCGACGCGCGCACGTTTGACAACCCCATCACGGCCGAGCGTCAAGCTGACGCCGGCGCTGACGACGGCGATATCCATCTCGGTGCGCGGAATGAAGCGCAAATACGCATCACCCGTTTTCGGCGCCGGCTTCGGCAGCGTGATCGCCTCGATGACCTCGCCTTTTTTCAACGACGTCTTACCCGGACCGGTCACGACGTCCTCGACCGCGACAGTGCGCTTGCCATTCGGTCCGACGACGATCGCCTTCGCCCCCGCTGCGATCATCGCCGGCACGCTGTCGGCCGCGGGCGATGCGTTGCACAAGTTGCCAACGATCGTGCAGCGATTCTGGATCTGATCCGAACCGATCAGATTGGCGGCCTCCACGACCCCGGGCCAGGCTTTCTTCAGCGCCGCGTTTTCACCGAGCGCAGCAGCAGGCACGGCGGCACCGATGCGAAATCCCGCGGCGGTCTTCGTCACCGACTGCATCGACGCGATGCGCTTGATGTCGACGACGAGGCTCGGTTCGATCAGGCCGCTCTTCAGTCGCACGAGCAGGTCCGTGCCGCCGGCCAGCACGTACGCGCTGCCTTTGGCTTTCGCCATGAGTCCCGCTGCTTCTTTGATGGTCGTCGGTGCTGCGTATCTCATCGCGCGGTCGTCTCCTTACGTCCAAATTTCACGGCGGGAACAGAGCGGCAATGCTGCATACATTGAATGCATCGGGCAAGATGAGGTAGCGATCTTTCGAGCCATCCGCATGAAACAGCCCCTCGATGCATACGCCGCCTACCGCCAAAAGGCCGACGAATACGTTGGCGTGACTTACCAGAGCCGGCGGCGCCGCCGCGATCCGGTCGACGCAACGCTGGATCCGTACACAATTCCGCTTGTCTCACTGAACGTCGCCAATCCCGCACTCTTCAAAGAAGACCTGATCTGGTCGTACTTCAAACGGCTGCGCGAAGAAGCGCCGGTGCACTTCTGTCCCGAAAGTCAGTACGGCGCGTATTGGTCGATCAGTCGCTTCGACGACATCCTCGCCATCGACGCCGATCACAAGCGCTTTTCGTCGGACTTCGGCACCGGCGGCGTGACGATCACCGGTACGCCGCAGGCCGGCGAGTTCATACCGATGTTCATCCAGATGGATCCGCCGCGGCACGATCAACAGCGCGCATCGGTCGCACCGCGCTTCGCCCCTACCCAACTCGCGAAGCTCGAGGTGACGATCCGCGAGCGGGCCGCGGCGATTCTGGACGGCCTGCCGCGCGGCGAGACGTTCGACTGGGTCGAGCGCGTCTCGAAGAATCTGACCGGTCAGATGCTCGCGACACTGCTCGGCATTCCGGTCGAAGAGCGCAGCAAACTCATCGCGTGGTCGGACATTCTGGGGAACCCCGACAACCCGGAACTGGTCGAGTCTCCGGCGATTTTCTACAACACGCTGGCGGACGTCGGTGACTACTTCATCGAGTTGTGGAACCAACGCGTGGACGCGCCGGCCTTCGACCTGATCTCGATGCTGGCCAACGGCGAAGGCACCCGCGACATGGGACCGCGCGAGTTCGTCGGCAATCTCGTGCTGCTGATCACCGGCGGCAACGACACGACGCGCAACTCGATCAGCGGCGGGCTGCTCGCACTGAATGAACACCCCAACGAGTACGCTAAGCTGCGCGCCAAGCCGGAGCTGGTCACCAACATGGTGTCCGAGATCATCCGCTGGCAGACACCGTTGTCGCACATGGCGCGCACCGCAAACGAGGATGTCGAGGTGCGCGGGCAGCAGATCAAAGCCGGCGACCGGGTGATCCTGTGGTACATCTCCGGCAATCGTGATCCCGACGCGATCCCGGATCCGGACACCTTCAAGATCGACCGCGCCAACGCGCGGCATCACTTGTCGTTCGGTTTCGGAATTCATCGCTGCCTCGGCAATCGC
>CAYUMA010000635.1:0-3426 GCA_964445675.1 uncultured Pseudomonadales bacterium
AAGCGAATGAGCGACGCGAAGACGCGTGATGTCGAGTTCGCGGTCGCGAACCACGTCGCGCGCATCACCATCAACCGCCCCGACGTCTACAACGCGTTCCGCGCGCAAACCTGCGAAGAATTGATCGACGCATTCGAGGCCGCCGCGTGGGATCGATCGGTTGCCGTCGTCGTGCTGACCGGTGCCGGCGAGCGCGCGTTCTGCACCGGCGGGGATCAGAAATCCCACGCCGAGGCGGGTGCGGGGTATGGCGGCCGCGGCACGATCGGGTTGCCGATCGAACATCTGCATACCGCGATTCGCGATTGTCCGAAGCCGGTGATTGCGCGCGTGCAGGGTTATGCGATCGGCGGCGGCAACGTGCTTGCCGCCCTCTGCGACCTGACGATCGCATCGGAGAATGCGGTGTTCGGTCAGGTGGGGCCGAAGATGGGTTCGGTCGACCCCGGTTACGGCACCGCGTATCTGGCGCGCATCGTCGGCGAAAAGAAGGCGCGTGAAATGTGGTACCTGTGTCGCCGCTACACCGCCGCGGAAGCATTGGCGATGGGCCTGGTCAACGTCGTCGTACCGGCCAACGAGCTCGACGCCGAAGTGACGCGTTGGTGCGACGAGTTGACGCAGCGCAGCCCCACGGCAATCGCAATCGCGAAGAAGTCGTTCAACGCAGACACCGAACATCAACGCGGCATCGGCGCGCTCGGCATGCAGTCGGTTGCGTTGTACTACAACACCGATGAGTCGAAGGAAGGCGGCAACGCGCAGCGTGAAAAGCGGGCGCCGCGGTTCTTCGATGTGGATGAGTGACGCTGCTCGCATATCACTGCGAACGATCCTGTCCGCCGACAACAACGCTGAGTTCCCGTCGCCAAACCAGTCAATCTCCTACACGCGCACTCGAAGGCGACCATGGTGCCGGCCGCCGGATTCCCGTTACAATCGGCCATGTAAATTCGGACTGGATTCGGACCATGAAAACGATGACGACCGTCGTCAGTCTGAGCGAGTTCAAGGCCAAGGCCGCACAGATGCTCGACGCGATCAGGACAACAGACCACGACATCGTGCTGACGCAGAATGGCGCGGCAAGTGCTGTCGTCCAGGATTACGAGTCACACCAGCGCCTACAGGCGGCGCTGGCAATGATGAAGCTGATGGCGCAAGGAGAGGCCGACATAAAGGCGGGTCGTGCAACGCCGCAAACCCGCGTCTTCTCTGCATTCAAGAAGCGTCTCGCCCGGAAGGATGCGTGACTACGCGATTCTCTGGAGCGATGCCGCGAGACGCGACCTCGAAGAAATCGTCGCGTTCATCGCCGCAGAGAATCCAACCGGCGCTCTGAAAGTCCTCGCGCAGATCGAGGACCGCTGCGCGAACCTGGCGCGATTACCCGAACGCGGACGGATCGTACCGGAGCTGAAATCAATAGACGTCTTCTCGTATCGCGAACTCGTCGAAGGTCCCTGGCGGATCGTCTATCGCCGAGACGCGCGGCGCGTATACGTCATTGCTATCCTCGATGCGCGGCGCAATCTCTCGAGCATCCTGCTGGAACGGCTCACTCGTTGAACGCACTCCTATCCGCCTCGCCGCGTCTGTCCAACGAATTCCACGAATCCGTGTACAAACGTCTCCAACCGTTGTCGGACCGTTGCGTCCGTCAGAGCACCGCCCTCGTCGAACGCGCGTCCAGCGCCAGGTACGAGCAACCGGCCGCCGTTCCATTGATTTGCGCCCAACGCTCGAAGCACAGGTAACCATGTAGTTTGAGCAAGGACGGTGCCGAATGCGCCGGGCGACGCGCCGACGATCGCAACCGGCAGACCACCAAATACACGCGCGATGTCGGCCGGCGGCCGCGACGCGGTCTCATCATCGAAGTTGTAGAGCGGAATATCCGCGATGGATTCGATGGCGAGTTCCGCGCCCGCGGGCAAGGTAGTGGCATGTTCATGCGCGATCGTACGACCAGCGACGATCTGCTGGCCACAAAGCGCAAAACGGAATGCGTGACGCTAGATCAGCAACTCGGGTGCGTCGAACTTTCGGCCGACGACGACGTTGTCGAGCTGCAGACGTTCGGCGAGGGTCAATCTAGGCTTCGGGATCTTGCACTCGCGCGACTTTTGGAACGCGGCAAGTTCGACCTTTTCGCTGAGGAAGCGCTCGAGTGCGTTGCGCGCCATTGCCGGTGTCGCGAACGGGCCACAATCACCTTCCCGCGAACTGAAATACCATTGTCCGTTCATGCCGAACACACGTTCGGAACGGAAGTACGTCTTGTCTTCGGTGTCCTCTCGTCTGCGCATCGTCGAATGTCGGATTTGTGGCCCGATCATTGGACCAGAACACCGTCTGTGCAGTGGGCCTAGCTTGTAGGTTGCTGTATAGCGCTTGTAACGCGCGCGGACCATTCCGCAAAACAAATCGGGTATAGTTTGCGGTCCAAAAAATCCGCAAGGCGCCCCCGTGCCAGCAAATTCCATGGATGAGATCGTTTCGCTGTGTAAGCGCCGTGGCTTCATCTTCCAGAGCAGCGACATCTATGGTGGCCTGCAGGGCATCTACGACTACGGTCCGCTCGGCGTCGAACTGAAGAACAATCTGAAGGCCGCCTGGTGGCGCGCGATGGTGTACGACCGTGACGACGTCGAAGGTCTCGACGCCGCGATCCTCACCAATTCCAAAGTGCTGTACTACTCCGGACACGAGGCGACCTTTTCGGATCCGTTGGTGGACTGTCGCAAGTGCAAGAGCCGTTGGCGCGCCGACCACCTGACAGACGGGAAATGTCCGAGCTGCGGTTCGACCGATCTGACGGAGCCGCGCCCGTTCAACCTGATGTTCAAAACGACTGTCGGCCCGGTGGACGACGGCAGTTCGTTCGCGTATCTGCGTCCCGAAACGGCGCAGGCGATCTTCACCAACTTCAAGCACGTGCTCGACTCGACGTCGCGCAAGCTGCCGTTCGGCATCGCGCAGATCGGCAAAGCGTTTCGCAACGAAATCAATCCGCGCAACTTCATCTTCCGCGTGCGCGAGTTCGAACAGATGGAACTCGAGTTCTTCGTAAAGCCGGGCACGGATGAAGCGTGGCACGAACAATGGGTAGAGAACCGGCTCGAGTGGTGGGCCGACCAAGGCGTCAACCGCAACCGGTTGCAGCTCTACAAGGTGCCGCGCGAAGAGCTCGCGCACTATTCGAAAGCCACCTTCGACGTGATGTACCACTTCCCGCACGGCGTCGAAGAACTCGAAGGCATCGCGAATCGAACCGACTTCGACCTCGGCTCCCACACGCGCAGTCAGGCCGACTTCAATCTGACGGCCAAGGTGACGCCGAATACCGACTCGAACTCGAAGTTGGCGATCCAGGATCTCGAGACCAACTCATGGGTCGTGCCGTACGTCATCGAACCCTCGGCG
>CAYUMA010000636.1:0-1943 GCA_964445675.1 uncultured Pseudomonadales bacterium
CGCACACGCCATCGGCGCGCGCTATCTCGAGTTGGAAACGCGCATCGAATTGACCGACAACCACAAGACCTTCGCCGCGCTGGGATTCGTCAAGACCGGCGAACATGCGCACGACGGCTACGATCGCCCGACGTTCATCTCTATGCGTAAGGCACTCTGACCAACGCTGACCCCTTTCCGTCGACGAATTGGGAAGACGGTGCCAGGGAAGACGGTGCCAGGCGTTGCAGAACGTGCAGAAGGTGCCAGGCGTTGCAGAACGTGCAGACGGTGCCAGGCGTTGCAGAGTGTGCAGACAGTGCCAGGCGTTGCAGAGTGTGCAGACAGTGCCAGGCGTTGCATTTGTTGCGTTATTGGCCGGTCAAGTCGACAAAAACGCCGGCGCGTGGGTTCCGAGCGGGACCGGCGGCGTCCGCCATCCGACCCGAACCCCGCTCAGCTCAACGGCGGGCGCGAGGTGTTCGAGCGGGCCCCACGCGGTATCGGCGCGCTGCCGCAGCGTCGCAAGTTCGTCGGCGCCGAGTGCGGTCGTGGCCGGGAGGTGTTGCGTGCGTCCGAGGCTGCGCAGCCATGTCGCTGTTCTTGCGAGCGATACGCGCACCCAATAGCTGCCGCCGCGCTCGGCGCGTTCACGCAGCGCGACCATCGCGCCGTAGGCGGCGAGATACCCGGTCGTGTAGTCGGTGACCGCGGCGCTCTGCAATGTCGGGGCGTCGGCGCGGCCGTGCAGATCGACGCCGTGCGCGTGCGCGATGCCGGTCACCGTCTGCGCCAGCTGCTCCCACCCCGGCCGCGCGCGCCATGCGCCTTCGTGGCCGTAGCAGTTGATCGACACATAGATGATGCCGGGGCGGGCGCGCACGACGTCCGCGACGCCGAAGCCAAGACGCTCCAGCGCGCCGCTACGATAGCCCTGCGAAAACACGTCTGCATCGCGCACGAGGCTGTGCAATGTCTGGCGCCCGGCCTCCGACTTCAAATCGATGAACGCCGCGCGTTTGCCCAAACCCGTGTCGACGTCGAAGAGCGCAATCGTCGGCAGGTACTGCGCGCCGATTCGCAGCGCGTCGGCGCCGTACATCGCGAGCGTGCGGGCGCACGCCGGCCCGGCCAGCACGCGCGTCAGATCGAGCACGCGCACACCACTCAACGGTTGCGGCGCAGCGGGCGGGAACGGGATCGGCTCGGAATCGCCAACCTGCACGATGTCGACGACGCCGCGCGCCGCGAGCGCGATGCCCGGTGGCGAGGCGTCCCACTCACGCGCGTCGCGCACCATAGCGCCGCACAGGCCGGCGCGACCGATCGCGTCTTCGAGTTCGGCGCCGCCGCGGCGCGCGACCGCTGCGGCGACCGCGGCGCGATCATCGGCGACCTCGAGCAACGCGAGCAGCCCGCGTGTGTTGTGCGGGAATCCGGCGTGCAGGTAGACGATGCGGCCGTCGCCGGTCGGATAGAAGCCCGCGGCGGCGGTGCGGTCTTCCGGTGCGAGGCGTTGCTCCGGCGCCCGCGCCGGGTCGGTAAAACGTTGTAGCGCGAAACTGAGCAGCGATGCTTCGGCGCGGCGGCGGTTCACCGTGACGCGCGGCGTCGTCCCGGTCCGATAACCCTGTATCTGCGCCGCCGCAACGCCGGTTGCGGCGAGTGCCGCCGCAGCGGCATCGGCCGCCGCAAAACGGGTATTGAGCAAGGGTGGCGCTGTTTCGATGCGGACATCGCTGCTGCTTGCAGCGGCGCCGGACGCGGTGTCACGCAGCAGCCCCGTAAGTGCCTCGCGCGCGAGGGGCGATTCAGTTGCGGTCACGGGCATTGTCTGACGTCTCGCTCGGCCGGGCTTCATTGTACTTTCCATTTCAGGAGCGTTTGCGAGACGATCGAGCCGATGCTCCACCCCCTGTCATCGCTGCTGTTCATGCTGCTGCTCGTCGGCTGCAGCACCGTGC
>CAYUMA010000637.1:0-2304 GCA_964445675.1 uncultured Pseudomonadales bacterium
ACACTTCGCGCGCAACGAGTCGTCATAATCGGTGGCACGTCCGGCATCGGCTTCGCGGTCGCGCAAGGCGCACTCGCCGACGGCGCACAGGTGGTGGTCGGATCCAGCAATGCGGCTAACGTGACGACGGCCGTCGCGCGATTGGGTTCGGCCGCTTCGGGATGGGCGGTCGACGTGCGCGACGAGACGAGCGTCGCTGCGTTCTTCGAACGCGTCGGGTCATTCGACCATCTCGTGTTCACCGCAGGGGACTGGGGCACGAACCGCGGCGGCGGCGCGGTGGCGCAGATGGATCTGACCGCGGCACACGCAACGTTCACGGTGCGGTTCTGGGGTGCGCTGGCCGCAATCAAACACGCGCAGGGGCGAATATCTTCGAACGGTTCCGTCACCATCACCGACGGCGCGATTGCCCACCGACCCCGCAAAGGCGCGGTACTGAGCACCGCGATGGCGGGCGCAACCGAACACCTCACGCGGGCGCTGGCGGTCGACCTCGCGCCGCTGCGCGTCAACATCGTGTGTCCGGGATTCATCCTGACGGAAGTGTGGAACAGCGTTCCGGCGGATCGGCGCGAAGAACAACTCAAGCGCGCGACGCAACGCCAGCCGCTGCCGCGGGTCGGCCTGCCGGACGAGGTCGCGCAGGCGTACCTGTATCTGATGCGGTGCGGCTATGCGACCGGGCAAGTGCTGATCGTCGACGGCGGCATGACGCTGATCTGACGACACGCGTGTGGCGCGCGCGTCGCGCGGCAACGGTTTGCCGCGTGTCGCGTGTGTCGAGCCACGGGAGCGATCTCCCGATCGCGATCCGAGACTACACGTCAGCCGAGTTCGAGGCCTTCCAGATCGCCTTTTTCGCGCCATCGGGTCAACAACGCGTTGAACGCATTTGCGCCCGGTGTGTACGTCTCGCCACCGAGTCCCGCGCCGCGCACGACGTTGCCTTCGTTGTTGTAATAACCCGGCGTGCACGATTCCAGGAATGCCGCGTTGTTGACCGCGAGCCGGCGGATATCGGCGACCCACGCTTCGGCCGCCGCCTCGGTCGGCTGCGAATAACGCTTCCGGCGTTGCTTGACCTCGCGAATGATGTAGGCGATGTGCTGCGCCTGATCATCGAGCACCGATGTCAGATTCACCGACAGCCCGTTCTGCGCAAGCCCCATCATAAAACAGTTGGGGAAGCCGTGGCTCGAGAATCCGTGCAGTGTCTTCATGCCGTCGCGGGCCCAGTATTCGCTGAGCGCCACGCCATTCTGGCCGACGATGTCGTAGCCGGCGCGTCGCGTCCATGACGTGCCGACCTCGAAGCCGGTCGCGAAGATGATGCAGTCAACCGGATACTCGACGCCGTTCGCGATCACCGAATTACGCGTGATCCGCTCGACCCCCTTGGCACTGCTCGTATCCACCAATGTCACGTTGGGTCGATTGAACGTCGGCAGATATTCGTCGTTGAACGTCGGGCGTTTGCAGAACTGCCGGTACCACGGTTTTAACGTCTCGGCCGTGGTTGTCTCGCCGACCGTCTTCTCGACGCGCTCGCGGATGCCATTCATTTTTTTGAAGTCGGCGAGTTCGGCCAACGCCGTCGCTTCCTCCAGCGAGATCAAAACATCGCTGGTACGCGGGATCATGCGGGCGGTGTTGCGGAAGATCTCGGTCCACCCATCGTTGACGAGATCCTGCTTCTGCGGCGCGCCGGTGAACATCGAGTTGAAATTCTCGCGTCGTTCGCGCTGCCAGCCTGGCTGCAATGTTTTCGCCCAGTCGGGATCGGTCGGTTTGTTGCCACGCACGTCGACACACGACGGCGTCCGCTGAAAGACATATAGATGCTTCGCGTGCGCGCCGACATACGGTACCGACTGAATCGCAGTCGCGCCGGTGCCGATGATTGCGACCCGCTTGTCGGCGAGCTTCGTCAACCCGCCACTGTGATCACCGCCGGTGTAGTCGTAGTCCCAGCGACTCGTGTGGAACGTGTGCCCCGCGAATTCTTCGAGCCCTTCAATCGCCGGCAGTTTGGGTCGATTCAGCGGACCTGTGGCCATCACGACGAAGCGCGCCTGCATCGCGTCGTTACGATCAGTGGAGACGGTCCAACGCGCGGTCGCTTCGTTCCACTCGAGCTTCGTCACCTTGGTCTGGAAACACGCCGTGTCGTAAAGCTCGAATGCGTGCGCGATCCGCTGCGAGTGCGCGTAAATCTCCGGCGCGAACGAGTACTTCTCTTTGGGGACGTAGCCGAGCTCTTCGAGCAGCGGCAGATAGCAGTACGCCTCGATGTCGCATTGT
>CAYUMA010000638.1:0-4464 GCA_964445675.1 uncultured Pseudomonadales bacterium
GGGCGCGCGACGAATTCTGATTCGAAGATTTCCGTACAGCGTCTACTACGTCGTCGAAGCGGGTGCCATCGAGATCTTCGGGGTGCTGCATCAGCACCGAGTTCCCCAAGCTTGGCAATCGAGGTTGTCGTAGGTGCCGTCTAACAATCGCATCAAGCTGACCCACCAAACTGACATCGGTTTTGCATGCGCAAAACCGCCGCCAGTTTGGCGGGCAGCTTATGCGTGGTGTTAGGCGGCACCGGGATGGCGCGGTGCCAATGTCTGCTCGCCAGTAACAGACGATTCACTGTTTGGCAGAATGAGATGAGATATAGCTTTTGATGAAAAACCAGGAGGAGGCATTCAATGTCGAATTTGGAATTTTCAGAGCTACTCGGGAACTACGGGGAATTCGTGGGTGCGGTTGCCATCGTAGTCACCCTCATATACTTGGCGATCCAGCTGAAGCAGAACACGGCCAGCGTTAGAGCCGGCGCCTATCAATCTTGGGTCGCCGCAAACGTCGACATCAACGTAGCTTTATCCAATCCCACCCTGTCGCAAATGGTCCTAAGGGGAAATTTGGACTCCACCAAACTCACGGAAGAGACGGCGGTTGGCTATCTAATGATTCACCTGGCCGTACTGCAGATGGCCCAATGAACCGATTATCTCTACAGGTCGGGATCTCTGGATCGAGAACTCTGGGAAGCAGAAATGAGTCGCGTCGCTGGTCTTCTCCGTGCTCCCGGAGTGCGTCAGATGTGGGACGCGGGAGCTAAGACGCAGATTACCCCGCGATTCGCGGAACTCCTCGAATCCACCGCGTCAACTGCCAAATACGTCCACTGGGATTCGACGCGTGGCTTCCATTCGCTCGACGCCCAGGGTTCGAAGGAACGCCCGACACGCGGCGCCGCCTAACCACTGCATGCAGCCGACACCCCAGACAGTCATCAAATTTGCATACGCAAATTTGCCGCCTGTCTGGTGCGCGGCTGATGCTGGCCGTTAGGCGTCACCTGCAGGTGCCTCGCATGCTTCGTCCGAACCAATTCGAAGTAAACGAAGCCTGGATCGTGTTCCGTCTCAACAACGCGCCCATTCGAATAGAGCATGAAGGAAGCTTCAATTGTATTGCGCTGATGGATGCAGCGAGTTGCTTTATCCGTAAGCGTCCGGCCAAGACCGTCTTGACTCAGGCTGGATTGATCTCGTCGATGCAGATGTCTTCGTCGAGCGATTTTCTGACGGCACTGTCGAGTCGCGTCATCAGTTCGACGAGCGTTTCGTTATCGCGGCGGACGAGCATCGCGTAAGTGGTGTGTTCATCCGCTGCGGCGGCGACACAGGGGATCGGAGTTACGCGGCCGATGCTGAAGGAACCATCGTTGCTGATGAGTGCCTGCAGGTTCGGCCACGGGTTGGCCGGATCGGGTGGCTGGGGACTTTCTACTCGGCGAGGTTGCGGTCCGGTTCGACGAGGTGTGGTGCGACGTGCCATGGCAAGAGTTCATCGATGCGGTTGATCGGATGTTCTGCGATGCGTTCGAGCACATGCCGCAAGTACGCTTCGGGGTTGATGTCATTGAGCTTGGCGGTGCCGAGCAACGTGTAGAGGGAAGCAGCCCGCTCTCCGCCGCTGTCGGAACCAGCGAACAGATAATTCTTCCGTCCCAGTGCGACCGTTCGCAGTGCCCGCTCGGCGGCGTTGTTGTCGATTTCGAGCCGACCGTCGTCGCGATAGCGGGTGAGCGCGATCCAACGCGTCAAGGCGTAGCGGATGGCGTTGGCGAGTTCACTCTTCTTCGATATCTGCGTCAGCGTCTGCGTGAGCCAGACATGCAACGCGTCGAGGTGCGGCCCGGCGCGTGATCGTCGCGCCGCGGCCCGTTCAGTTGGGGGGCGCCCGCGGATCTCGGTTTCGATCGCGTAGAGCGCAGCAATCCGAGTCAGTGCTTCCTGGGCGAGCGGTGCGGTTTTGCTGAGGGTGAGGTCGTAGAACTTACGCCGCACATGCGCCCAGCAAGCGACTTCTGTCAGCGGATCCCGGCCACGATCGTACAGTCCATTGAAGCCGCTATAACCATCCGCCTGCAGCATGCCGCGGAAGCTCGCCAGGTGCGCACACGGGCGTTCGCCTTTGCGGTCTGGCGAGTAACGGAACAGCACCGCCGGTGGTTCTGCGCTGGCGGCAGGTCGGTCATCGCGGACATAGGTCCATAGCCGTCCGGTCTTGGTCGAACCCCGACCGGGACTCAGCACCGGTACCGGCGTGTCATCGGCATGCAGCTTCTCGGCGGCGAGTACATGCCGGCCGATCGCCTCAATGAGCGGATCGAGTAATGCACTCACGCCACCGACCCAGTCGGCCAACGTCGAGCGATCCAGATCGATCCCTTCGCGGGCAAAGATTGCGCTCTGCCGATACAGCGGCAAGTGATCGGCGTATTTGGAGACGATGACGTGCGCGAGTAATCCCGGACCGGCGAGTCCTCGGGCAATCGGCCGTGACGGCGCCGGCTGCTGCACGATCAGTTCGCATTGACCACAGCGCAGCTTCGGCCGCACGTGGCGGATCACTTTGAAGTGCGACGGAACGTACTCCAGCACTTCGCTGACATCTTCACCGAGTACATCGAGGGCACCACCACAACTGGGACACTGACACGCCGGTGCGTGAACGTGATCCTCGCGTGGCAAGTGCGCTGGCAACGGCTTGCGCACCGGCTGTTGTTTTACACGTGTGGTCGGTACAGACGCCGGCGGGACGATCAGCTCAGCGGCACCGCTCTCCAGTTCTTCCAAGCTCAGTTCGAGTTGCGCGATCTGAGTATCGAGTTGTTCCGAAGAACGCCCGAACTGGAGCCTGCGCAGCTTGGCGATCTGTAACTTCAGGTGTTCGATCAAGACATCGCGGTTCTGGATCTGGCTATGTGCCGCTTTGAGCTCATGACGGGACGCTTCGATCTCATGATGCGCGGTGACGAGTGCCGCACGACCCTCGATGACGAGTCGCTTCAGGTGTTCGGGATCATCGGGTAGTTCGGCAGCGTGCGGCACCCGTGCATTGTACTAAAATGACCGAGGCATTGCACGTAAATATCAATCAAAACACAGGCTTTTTGTACTTTGTTACGATGATATCCCAGATCACACGGCCAGCATCGGTCGTTCGAAGCTACGCACCGGATGTCGCCAGTCGATGCCCTCGAGCAACATCGACAGTTGCGCCGCGGACAGCGAGATACGACCTGCCGTTGCCTGTGGCCAGACGAAGCGACCGCGTTCCAGGCGCTTCGCGTACAGACACAAGCCGTCGCCATCCCACCACAGCACTTTGATCCTGTCCCCGCGGCGGCCGCGGAACACGAACAACTGACCCGAGAACGGATCTTCGGCGAGTTGTGTCTGTACCAGCCCCGCCAGTCCATCGAAGCCATTGCGCATATCCGTCGCACCCGCCGCGAGCCACACCTTGACCCCAGCCGGCAACGCGATCATCGAGTCTTCTGCGTCAACGCCGAAAGCACCGCATTCAAGACAGCGGACTCGACCGATCCGTGCAGCCGGACTCGAACACCACTCGGCCACTCGATCTCGAGATGGTTGCTAGGTGCGCAAGCGCCCGCAGGCATCGCTCGCGCGCGAGACTTCGAGACGTTCGCGCTCACACTGCGCGTTGCGACCACGGTCGGCGTCGTCACCTCGACAGGCAGCAGCTTCGCCGCCGGTTCCTGGCTCGCATCGAGCAGGCCCTGCTGGTACAACCGGCGCCAACCGAATACGAGGTTCGCGTTCACGTCGTACTTGCGCGCGATCGCCGCCGCCGACGCGCCTCGCACCAACGTCTCTTCAACGATCCGGCGTTTCTCCGCAATCGTGCGCATCCGTCGGCGCTGCACCGTCCCTCGTTCGGAAACCATCGCTTGCCCCTACGTGTCCATTTAATCCGCAAGCGGACACGTACAACGTGTCCACTTCCTGAACACGTATCATCAACAAGTGTCAGTGACCAGACGAGACGGTCGTCACCGGACGCTTACCTTTATCCTCGCCTCCGATCTCTTTCCAGCGACAGCGGACGAACCCACTCAAGTCGAGTTTCGTCGCCTGCTGAAGAGCGCGCGACGTCACACAAAAGAGCTACCGAAGACGCTGCTTGCGCCGCTCGGAGATCAGGTTGAGCTTGCAGCCGACGAAGCGGCGCAACACGACATCGATTTGGTCCGTGTCTCGGAGAGCGACCTTCTGGTCTTCATCGAAGAAGCTCGCCAGGGTTTTTCTGAACAGTTTGAGGAGACGCCGCGTGACGCCTAACCCATCGTTGGAGCGGACCCACCAGACAGTCATCAAATTTGCATACGCAAATTGGTCGCCTGTCTGGCGCGCGGCTGATGCTGGCTGTTAGGCGGCACTCGAACCGAGGAGATACGCATGAAGGTCGCACCGATTCCGCCAGAAGCTTTGCAGTCGGTCAGG
>CAYUMA010000639.1:0-1744 GCA_964445675.1 uncultured Pseudomonadales bacterium
CGCGCGAGCCGCAGCTGCGATCGCGCCACACCCGCAATGCCGGTGCGTTCGTGCGCCAGCAGCCCCTTTGCGTAGGTCCAACCTTCATTTTCGACGCCGATGCGATTTGCGACCGGCACTTCGACGCCCTGCAGCGTCACCGCATTGACCGCGTGCTGTTCTCCGAGCGTCAGGATCGGATGAACTTCGATGCCGGGCGTCTTCATGTCGATCAGCAAAAAGCTGATGCCTTGTTGCTTTTTCGTCGCGTGCGGATCGGTGCGCACGAGACAGAACATCCAGTCCGCCAGATGCGCACCACTCGTCCACGTCTTCGCGCCCTCGACCACGTAGCGGTCACCTTTGCGAACCGCGCGCGTCCGCAGCGCCGCAAGATCCGAACCGGCGCCGGGTTCGGAATAGCCCTGACACCACTGCACGCGCGCTTCACGAATCGGCGGCAGGTGCCGGGCCTGCTGCTCGGGTGTACCCCACGTATAAAGCACCGGCGCGAGCATCCGCGCACCAAACGGACTCAACTGTGGACAACCGGCGCGCGCTGTCTCGCGATCCCAGATGTAGTGCTGCGTCGGCGTCCATGCGGTGCCGCCGAACTCCACAGGCCACGTCGGCACCGACCAGCCGCGCGCGACGAGCGCATCGAACCAATGCCGCTGTTCGGCCGTCATTACGCCGGAAAATTCGACGTCGGCGTCGGCTTCGCCCCGTACGCGCTGCGGCCAGTGCTCATCGATGAACGCGCGCACTTCGACTTGAAACGAAAGCTCCTCCTCGCGCAGTCGCAGGTCCATCCGATCGTCCTCGCGTCGCGGTCGTGAAAAACTAAGAAATGGTATGCCGCCGCTCGCCGCGGTGACAAGGCGAGCGCCGACTGGTTTCTCTGCAGCGTGGAAAAAGCGAGACACTCAAGGCAACATAGCGCGCCCACGTTTCGGGCGATCACCGGTCCACACGATGAGTTATCAGGAAATCCTGTACGCCGTCGACGACGGCGTACTCACGATCACGATGAACCGCCCGGAGAAGCTGAACGCGTTCACCGGCACGATGATGAACGAGATGATCGACGCGTTCGATCGCTCCGACGCCGACGACTCGATTCGCGCCGTCATCGTGACCGGGGCAGGTCGCGCGTTCTGCGCGGGCGCGGATCTTGGCGCGGGCGGTGCGACGTTCAACGCGGATGCGCGTGCCGATCGGCCCAGTGGACTCAATAGAGACGGCGGCGGCCTGCTGACGCTGCGGATTTTCGACAGCAAGAAGCCGGTGATTGCGGCGGTGAACGGCCCGGCTGTCGGTATCGGCGTCACGATGACGCTCGCGATGGACATCCGTCTCGCCGCCGACGTCGCGCGTTTCGGCTTCGTGTTCGCGCGGCGCGGCATCGTCCCCGAGGCGTGCTCGAGCTATTTTCTGCCGCGGATTGTCGGCATCAGCCGCGCGCTCGAGTGGGCGTATTCGGGGCGCGTGTTCGCGGCGGACGAAGCACTTGCCGGCGGACTGGTGCGCAGCGTGCATCCGAAAGATCAACTGTTGTCGACGGCCCGCGGCATCGCGCGCGAAATTGCCGATAACACCTCGGCGATTTCCGTGACGCTGATTCGCCAGATGATGTGGAAGATGCTCGGCGCCGACCATCCGATGGAAGCGCACAAGCTCGACTCGCGCGGCGTGTATTTCACCGGCCGCTCGCCGGATGCGCGCGAAGGGGTCGACGCGTTCCTCGAAAAACGTCCGGCACATT
>CAYUMA010000640.1:0-3301 GCA_964445675.1 uncultured Pseudomonadales bacterium
ATCGACGGCATCGGCGTCTTGCCCCCCAGCGAAACCGTTATTTCGTTGCCGACGCCTGCCGCGACCATCTGCTGTACCGCGGCGGGATCGAAGATGCCGAACACGGCCACGTCGTCGAGTCCCTGACGCAGGATCTCGGCGAGCACATCGGTGGTATCCATCGTGCCGCCGGACGCCCTGTTGTCGTAATGATCGAGCAGGATGACCGGTCCGGTGCCGCCCGCGGCGGCGCCGAGCGCTTTTGCCTTCGCGACCGATTCGGCGAGCGGTTCCGGCACATACACGAATGCGGCGCGGTCGTTCCAGGCCCGATCGAGTAACTCATCGCGCCATACTTGCGCCTGGCGCCGATCACCGTCGGTGACGACGACGACCGACAGGCCCGCCTGTTCAATATCCGCGTGCGGGAAACCGGTGAACAAGCTCACCGCCAGCGCGCCTTCACGTTCCATTTCCCGTGCGCGCGCCTGCAGTTGCGCGTTGGGGAAGTCGTCGGTGCCTTGCCGCATCACGTGCGGCAGCATCGGCGCGTTGCCCCAGACCATCGTCGGGGAAACTTCACCGGCCACCATTCGCAACAGAGCGCCGCCGGCGCGCAGGGCCGTCTGGTCCATGTCGATATGTGGATACGTCTGGTAGCCGGCGATCACGTCGACGCGCGCGACAGTCTCCGGATACAAATTGGCGTGCATGTCGAGCGCGAGCGCGATCGGCACCTCCGGCGCGACCGCGCGGATGCGCCGCAACAACTCGCCTTCGCCGTCTGCGTAAGTCCGCGTGACCATCGCGCCGTGCAGGTCGAGCAGCATCGCGTCGCAGCCGCGCGCCGCCGCCGCGACGATCCGCTGCGCGATGTATTCGAACGCGTCGTCCTCGACCGGGCCGCTCGGGGCAGCGCCCGCCGCAATCGGCAGAATGATCTCGGCGTGGGCGGCCTCGCACAACGCGATGAATCCGCCGAGGCACGTTGCGGTGCCCCGAAATATCGCAATCGCCCGCTCACCTTCGGCGACCGAGAACCGTTTCAGATCGGTGAGGACCGGCGAGAACGTGTTCGTTTCGTGACTCATCGTGGCGACGACGATGCGCATGGCGGCTCCGTGCGTGCGTTGGGGTTTCGATTCTAGCGGTTTCCGCCGATCGGATCGCCAACGAATCTGCTACGCTGCGTGCCGTTGCCGAATGATGCGGTCCAGGCATGAGCGAGGCGCTTGTCGCAGCAGATTCCAAAACCGTGCTGGGTCACCCGCGCGGCCTGGCCGTGCTGTTCTTCGCCGAGATGTGGGAGCGGTTCAGCTTCTATGGCATGCGTGCGCTGCTGATCTTCTACCTCACGCAGCATCTGCTGTTCGGCGACGCCGCCGCAGCGGGAATTTATGCGAGTTATGGCGCGCTCGTGTACCTGATGCCGTTGATCGGCGGGTTGATCGCGGATCGGTATCTCGGTTTTCGCAAGGCCGTCATATTCGGCGCGGTGCTCTTGTGCATCGGCCACTTCGGCATGGCGCTCGAGGGCGAGGCGGCCCGTGTGACCGCAATCGGCGTCGAACGCGATCCCGTCGCGCTGCAGACGTTTTATGCGTCGCTCGCGTTCATCATCATCGGCGTCGGCTTTCTCAAACCGAGCATTTCGAGCATCGTGGGCCAGTTGTACGCGAAGGACGATCCGCGGCGCGACGGTGGCTTCACGATTTTTTATATGGGCATCAATCTCGGTGCGATGCTGGCGTCGTTGATCGTCGGCTAGCTGGGACAGACGTTCGGCTGGGCGTATGGATTCGGTCTCGCCGGACTCGGCATGCTCGCGGGATTGATCACGTTCGTGCGCGGGCAACACCTGTTCGCTGCGGCGGGGCGCCCGAGTGATCCGGCTCATCTCGCGGAGGTCGTGTTCGCGGGCTTGACGCGCGAACGGATCATTTATGGCGCGAGCCTCGTTGGTGTCGTCGTCGCGTGGCGGCTGGTCCAGTGGCATGAAGTCGTCGGCGGGCTGTTGCTCGTGGCCGCGGCCGTAACCGTCGTCGGCATCGTGGGGTTTGCGGTGCTGCGGTTGGAGCGGATCGAGCGCGACCGCATGCTGGTCGTATTGTTTCTGACGAGCGTCTCGGTGGTGTTCTGGGCATTTTTCGAACAGGCCGGCAGTTCGATGAACCTGTTCACCGAGCGCAATGTCGATAAACACCTGTTTGGCGTCGCGATCCAGGCGTCGCAGTTCCAGGCATTCAATCCCGCCTTCATCATCGTGTTGGCGCCGGTGTTCTCGTGGCTGTGGGTCGCGCTCGCGCGGCGGCGCTTCGAGCCGAGCACGCCAGCGAAATTCGGTCTTGGCGTCGTGCAGGTCGGGCTGGGTTTTGCAGCACTCGTCTACGGCGCGCAAGCTGCCGATACGAACGGCATCGTCGCGGCGGGCTGGCTTGCGCTCGCCTATCTGCTGCACACGACCGGCGAACTGTGTTTGTCGCCGGTCGGATTATCGATGGTCACGAAGTTGTCGGTGCCGCGCGTCGTCGGGTTGATGATGGGCGTTTGGTTTTTGTCGAGCGCGTTTTCGCACTACGTCGCGGGCCTGATCGCGGCTGGCGCCAGCGTATCGGAGACCCCGGGCGCGGCGGTTGTCGGTGGCGCCGATTCGCTGGCGGTCTATGTGGCGACGTTCAGCTCTCTTGCATGGATCGCAGTCGCAGTCGGTCTTGGCGTGCTCGCGTTGTCGCCGCTGGTGCGCCGCTTCATGCACGAATCCGCGAGGTCTTAGTCGTGTCTCGACCCGTCTGGGTTCAGTACAAAACGGCGCGCTGCATCCTGTGGTCGGGAGACCGCTTCCTGCTCGCGGTGCACCACAGCTACCTGCCGTACAGCCGCAATCGCTGGGGTCTGCCGGGCGGCCGGATCGAGGTCGGCGAGAGCGCGGAAGCCGCAGCGCGCCGCGAAGTTGTCGAAGAGTTGAGCATCGAACTCGGCGAGCTCGTCGATTGTGGGGACTACCGCTACACAGGCGCGCGCCACAAAGTGTTCGGCACGCGTTACGACGGCGCGATCAGCACGTTCGATCACAATGAAATCGAACGGATCGGTTGGCACAGCCTCGACGAGGTCGCGAAGCTGGAACGCGACGGTCGTCTGCACGCGGGCTTCGAGCGCGAGGCGATCGCCGCGTTTCTGCAACGCTACGCGGCGTGAGACGGTAGATTCGGCGATTCGCGCGGTGCTTATAATGCGGCAACGCCGGAATTGGACCGCGCCATGTTCATCGACATCGTTTCGGATTTGATCTGTCCCTGGTGCTTCATCGGCAAACGCCGCC
>CAYUMA010000641.1:0-4075 GCA_964445675.1 uncultured Pseudomonadales bacterium
CGACCGCAGCGCAGGTAGTCCTTGAACTCGGCCGTCGCAAAGCATGGCAGTTGCACCCGGCGGGCGTCATCGCGTCTATACGTTGACCGAACACGTATCGCGTCTCGAACAGGATCACGCGCGCGCAAAGCAACTCGGCGATGCGCTCGGATGTCTCGACGCCTTCGCCGGCCGTGTCCGCTGTGCGACGAACATGGTTTTCGTCGACCTTGATTCGAACGAACTCGCCACGCTCACGGCGCAGCTGGCCGATCACCAGATACGAATCCGCGGCCCGCGCTGGGTCTTGCACCTCGACGTCGACGACGCCGGCTTACAGCGCGTGCTCGACGCGACGCGCCTGTTTCAGCCCGCAGGCGCGTAGACGAGGCCCACGATCGCGCCGGTGATGCAGTTGACGATCGTCGCCGAGATCAATGTCTTTGGTGCGAGTTCGAACAACTCGGCGCGCCGTTCGGGAACGAGCGCGCCGATGCCGCCGAGCGAGATGCCGAGGCTGCCGAGGTTCGCGAAGCCGCACAACGCGTACGTCAGGATCAGCCGGCTGTGTGCGGACAGGTCCGTCGCGGGTACCGCCGCAAGTTGGATATACGCAACCAGTTCATTCAACACGAGCTTGGTGCCGAGCAGCGCGCCGCCCTGCGTCGATTCCGCCCATGGGATACCGATCAACCACGCGACCGGTGCGAACGCCCAACCCATCATGCGTTGTAGCGTCAGCGCTTCACCGCCGACGACGAACGCAGCGAGCAACGCATTGACGAGCGCGATCAGACTCACGAGCACGATCAACATCGCGCCGACGTTGACGGCGAGGCGCAGCCCATCGGTGGTGCCACGCGTGATCGCGTCCATCACGCTGCCGTAGCGCAGCGTATCGGCGACGTCGCCGCTGTCGGTTGTCTCGTTCGACGGGATCATCACACGCGCGATGACGATCGAGCCGATCACATTGACCGCGGATGCGATCAGGATATGGCCGAGCGCGCCGTCGATGACGTCGCGCAGCACGTTCGCGTACAACACCATGATGGAACCCGCTACGGTCGCCATGCCCGCCGTCAATACGATGAAGAATTCGGATCGCGTCAGGTTCATCAGATACGCGCGGATGACCAACGGCGCCTCGACCATGCCGAGAAACATGCTCGAACCCGCGGCGACTCCCACTGCACCACCGACGCCGAGCGTGCGTCGCAACACCCACGCGAATGCTTTGATCACGAGCGGCAGCAGGCGCCAGTACCACGTCAGCGCAACCAGCACGCTGAAGATGACAATCTGCGGCAGGATCCGAAATGCGAATAGATACATCGCGCCCGCATCGGTCGTTTCGAACGGCGGATTGCCGCCACCGAGGAAGCCGAACACGAACGTGGTGCCGGCCCGCGTCGCGGCCTCGATCGCATAGACCACGTGATTGAGCAGCAGCAAGGTGTCGCGCACCGGTGCGAAGCGCAGCAGCACGATCGCGATCGCGAACTGCAGAGCGAGTCCGACCACAATTGGCCGCACTGCAACATGGCGACGGTCTTCGCTCGCGAGCCATGCGACGCCGAGCAGAACGAGAATTCCCAACACCGCCTGCATGCCGCGTCCCCGTGAAAAACGCGCTAGTGTACCGAGGCGCCACGCGCCGGTAACGCGGATGCGTGCCGTTTGAGCCATACCTGGCAAGCCGATACTATGCCGCCGCCACTGGGACGATCTGACCATGCCATCGGGCCGCATCATTCTATTGAACGGATCCTCGAGCGCCGGCAAGACGACGCTCGCGATCACGTTGCAGCAACTGCTGCCCGATCCGTGGCATCACATTGCGCTGGATCAGTTCCGCGATGGCATGGGTGGCCGCTATCGCGGCCTGAACTCGGCCGAGGGCGCACCGGGTGCGCGTGGTCTCAACGTCGTCCCGGTGCCGCGCGGCAATGAACGCGTGACCGACGTGCAGTTCGGCGATATCGGCAAAAAAGTGCTGCGCGGCATGCGTCGCGCGATCGCCGCGTTTGCGGCGGAAGGCAACAACGTGATCATCGATGATCTGATGTTCGAGCCGGCGTTTTTGTTCGACTACGTCGACGTCCTGTGCGGTTTCGATGTGCTGTTCGTCGGCGTGCGGTGTCCGATCGAGATCGTCAATGCACGGGAAGCGAAACGACCCGGACGGTTTCCCGGCACCGCGACATCACACTTCGACCGGGTGCACAGCCACAGTCAATACGACATCGAGGTCGATACCGGCCAGGCGACCCCGCGCGAATGTGCGCTGCAGATCATCGAGCGACTGAACGCGCCTGAGCCGCTCACCGCGTTCGCGCAGATGCGCAAAGCACGCGCGTAGGCCTACCCCACTTTCCTGCGGACGAAAAAAAGCCGGCGCCTTTTGGGGCGCCGGCTTCGATTCGGGCACCGCGCTCACGCGCGGTGCACCTGCGTCGTAATCAGATCATTGTTGTTATTTGCCGGGCGCCGGACCGCAGTCGGTACGGCGGATCGTAACGCGGCGATTTTCCGCGCGACCCGCTTCGGTCTTGTTGTCGGCAATCGGATCGACCAGGCCTTTACCAATGACTTGGAAACTGGCGCCGAGGTTGAGGCCCTTCGACTTGGCGTAGTCGGCTACCGCTTGCGCGCGACGCTTCGACAGGTCGAGGTTGTACTCGGGCGTACCGACGTTGTCGGTGTGACCGGTGATCGTGCCCGCGATGAAGCCGAGCTTGGGATTCGACAGGAGCCCGATCAGCCGATCGAGCTCCGCTATGTCATCCTTAGTCAAGACGGCGGAATCGAACGCGAAGTGCGTGCGCAACACGTAGTCGCAATCGCAACCGGCCGGGCCAACGCGCGCACCGGGGGCCGTATCGGGGCACTGGTCGGCTGCATCGCAGACGCCGTCCTTGTCGCTGTCCGGGCATTTTGCCGCCACAACCGGTGCCGGTGCAGGTTTCGGCGCCGGTGCGGGTGCTGCTACCGGTACAGGCTTAGCACGCGACGGGAACGTCCAGCCGAGGCCGAGGAACGGGCCTGACGTGTCGATATCCAGCTCACGGCGCCCCTGCGGTGTTACGACGTTGTTCTGGCCATCTTCAAAATCGTAGTTGACTGTCTTGTAGCCGAACCGCAAAGCGAACGAGTTCGAGAAGTCCCATTGGAGCTGTGGCGACAGCGTGTACGTCGTATCCGAGTCACCCGAGACGCCGTAGTCGAACGTCGGGTTGAACCGCCATTTCTCGCCGATGCGGAACGACGGCCGCAGGATGATGACAGTGTCGTCGACGTCCTCGTCGTTGGTCGCGTTTACCGTCGGCAGCCCGACCTGGCTCCGGCGAAGTTCTGCGTCGAGCCCCAGCATGCGCTGGCCGATCATCACGTCGACCCAGCTGTGCTCGCCAAACGTGTCGAATCGATAGCCGACCGCGGCCGTGAAAATGTCCGTGTCCATATTGGCGCGTACACTGGCAGCGGGCGTGCCGGGAACGGGGATCGGGTCGCTCTGGAGGCCAATGCTGTCGTAGTTGAGGTACAACACGAAGCGGTTGACGCTGGCGACCGCCAGGATCGAGCCACCGGAATCGATGTTGTCGGAGATATCACTGAAGCTGTAATCGAAGCTCGCGGTCTGCGTGCCTGCGGTTACCTCTCCATCAAACCCTGCGGCCCAGAGATACGGCGTCAGTTCCAACTGCAGACCTTCCTGGTCCGACGCATAGCTGTTGGCAGAGAGCCCAACCGCCGCCAGCAAACTCAATGCTGCCAAATAAGCTTTCACCACATTTTCTCCAATGAACTATTTTTGTGATTCGGTGTGCGTGGTCGTAGCGCCGTCTCTTGCGCTTCGAACAATCCAGCGGCGCGGATCATACGCTCGTCATGGGCACGTTGAGAACCCCTTTTTTTGCACCGCACCAATCTTGACTTTTGCAGGCAGTTGATCTCCATCGGCGAAGATCGTTAGCGCTCGTGTGCGCCGAGACATCAGCTGACTCAGTGAAATTGTCAGCACACTCGTTTCGCCGCGCGGTTCAGGGCACAGATCGACCGCACCTTCCCTCCCTTCCCCAAGCAACGCTACCAT
>CAYUMA010000642.1:0-8652 GCA_964445675.1 uncultured Pseudomonadales bacterium
CTCGGCGTCGTCGCCGTGGCCTCGATGTCTCTCGATCGCGCCGAATCGGCCGCGCGTTTCGCGGTCCTCGACCGTTCGGGCTGGGTCGAGCGTGCTGTTGCCGAGCGCATCATTCGTGATGACGTCGCGATTCTGCTCGCAGCGCTCGCACAGATGCCCGCCGACAGTCGGCCGCCTCCCCTCGTCGATCTTCTCGATGAGCCGCGCGATCGTGCCGTGCTGATCGAGGACACCACGAACTTGCTCGTGAAACTGCGCGAGGGTTCGCTGCGCATCGACGCCCCAACGACGCCGGCGGAGCGCATCGCGCGGTGGTCGAACGCGCATCCGGGCGGTGTCGCGCAACTCGCGCCGGATGTTTCGTTGGCAAGGTATCGCTATGTCGCGACCCCGGGCATGGACAAGGCGGCGTTGAACCAGCTGCTCACGGACGACACGCTGCTCGGCTATTTCGTCATTCCCGAAAATCCCGTCGCGGACGGCAGCAACGCCGCATATGTGACGCGCAAGCTGACCAATCAGGACGTGCGTCGCTGGTACGAATCGCTCGTGACCGGCGTCGTGCGCGACCGCCGCATCCGCGATGCGAACATTGCGCCGGAGACGGCGGCCTGGATTCAGACGCCGATCGAGTTTGCGTCGATCCGGCTTGGCGAAGGTGGCGTCGAGACCGAAGCGGAACTCGCCGACACGCTGGGCCAGTGGGCGCCCGTTGCATTCGTCTATCTGCTGTGGATCTCGATCTTTTCGATCACCCAGATGCTGCTGACGAACACGGTCGAGGAGAAGTCTAACAAGCTCGTCGAGGTGCTGCTGTCGTCGGTCGCACCGGTGGATCTGATGGCCGGCAAGATTCTCGGGATCGCGGCAACCGGGATCACGATCGTGACCGCCTGGCTCGGTCTGGTCATCGCCGCGGTACTGTGGCTGCCCGGGTTGTTCGATACACCCGTCAGCATCGATCTGTCGGGCTTGATCTCGAGCCCGGTATACCTGGCGTCGTTCATCGTCTATTTCATACTCGGATATCTGCTGTACGCGGCGGTGTTGTGCGGGATCGGGTCCCTTGCGAACAACCTGAAGGAGGCGCAGACGTTGATGATGCCGGTCCAGCTTTTGCTGACGGTACCGCTGCTCGTGATGGTTCCGATCGGGCGTGACCCGAACGGCTTGCTGGCGCAGGTGATGTCCTGGCTGCCGCCGTTCACGCCGTTCGTGATGATGAATCGGGCGGCATTTCCGCCGGCACTTTCGACCTATGTCGGCACCACCGCGTTGTTGGTGCTATCGATCTACGTTGCACTGCGCATAGCCGCGCGCATATTCGAGACCGGCATTTTGATGACCGGCAAGCCGCCGCGGCTACGCCAGTTGCTGGCGCTGCTGCGACGCAGCCGCGACGTCGCGTGATAGGCTTCTCGATATTCTGAACAAGCCCCAGGACGATATTTTGCCGTGATTGAACTCGAGGGCCTGCGTGAAGGCCTCTCACGCATCTGGCGCGAGTGGCGCGCCTTCATCCTGTTCATCGTGGTCATGCTGGTGTTTCGCTCGGCGATCGCGGACTGGAACCAGGTGCCGACCGGCAGCATGAAACCGTCGATCCTCGTGGGCGATCGCATCGTCGTGGACAAGGTCGCTTACGACCTGCGCGTTCCGTTCACGCTGATGCGCATCGTGCGATGGGCCGAGCCGCAGCGCGGCGACATCGTCACGTTTCCATCGCCGCTCGACGAGACGCTCTACATCAAACGCGTGATCGGTCTGCCGGGCGACATCGTCGAACTGCGCAACAATCATCTCCACGTCAATGGCGAAGCTGCGCGTTATCGAGAGCTGAGCGCGCTCGACATCGACGCGCTCGACATCGACAACAAATCGCGCTACGTCTTCTACTACGAAGAGTTCGGCGCGATGAGCCACATCGTGATGTTGCGGCGCGACCGCACCACATCGAAGTATCAGTCGTTCCCGCCGACCGAAGTACCGCAGCACAGTTATCTGATGCTCGGCGACAATCGCGACAACAGTGGCGACTTTCGCGTGATCGGCTGGGTCGAGCGCGAGCGCATCATCGGGCGCGCGCACGCGATCGCGTTCTCGCTCGACTACGAACACCACTTTGCGCCGCGCTTCGCGCGCTTCTTCGCGAGTCTGACCTAGCAGGATGCTGAAAAGCATCCTGCTAGTCCGGTGGATGGATCCACCGGGGAAGCGGAGTTTTTCAGCAACGCGTTAGCGTCGACGGAACAGCCGCACGAGACCGAATAGGACGAGCGCGACGAGTCCCGACGCTACGACGAGGCCAACGCTGGCGAGCAGGTAGCCAAACAGTTCGTCGTTACCCAAGCCAAACGCGCGCCCTGCCCAATACGTAGCACCGAGTGCGATCAGCAACGTCAGCAATATCCGCAACGTGCGGCGTTTGAGATCTGGCCCGGGCTTCGACTGAGCGGCGCTGCGTCGCTGCTGCCGCGGATCGCCGTCCATTCGGCGGCGTGACCTAGGCCTTGTCGATCGAGATCAGTTCGATCTCGAAGATCAACGCCTGATTGGGTCCGATGCGATTGCCCGCACCACGCTCTTTGTATGCGAGTTCCGGCGGCACGACGATGCGCCACTTCGAGCCGACCGGCATCAACTGCAATGCCTCGACCCAGCCCGGAATGACTCCGTTGACCGGAAACGATGCCGGCTCGCCGTTTTCGATCGAACTATCGAACACCGTGCCGTCGATCAACGTGCCGGTGTAGTGGGTCGTAACCGTGTCGCCGAGTCCCGGTTTGGGTCCGGTACCGGGCACGAGTATCTGATACTGCAAGCCCGACGCCGTCGTGACGACGCCGGCCTGCTTGCCGTTCTGCGCAAGGTACACCTTCGCCGCGGCGAGATTCGTCTCGGCGAGTTTGGTGCGCTCCTCGGCGCGCGCATCGTTCAACGCATTGAGGGCCGCCAGCACGTCGTTCTCCGCCACCTTCGCTTTGGTACCTGCGAAGCCGTCTTCGATGCCGACCAGGAATGCCTTCGAATCGAGCGCCTTGCCGTATTGGTTGCCGACATTTCCCGCGATGTTGTAACCGAGCCCATAACTTGCCTTCGCCACTTCGGAGTCGAGTGCGGGTCCGGTCGGCTCCACTGGCGCCGGCTCCTGCTGGCACGCCGTGCCGCCGAGCGCGAGTGCAACGACGAGCGTGATCCGAACGGGGCCGCCGAGCGAACGTCGGATCGATACTTGCGAGGGCAGGCGAATCTTCATATCGTGGATACCTCGTCCCGAATACATCTTCTTACTGCGGTTGCGGAGACCTTCGATTAGGCTCCCCGAATCGTTGGGGCCGCAGAATATTGGTGGATACGCAGGGAAAGCGAACTGAATTTCACGGAACCTAAGATGCGGCGCGGGCGTCAGAATACACGACTTGTAGTAGGCGGTGGTGCTCAATGTTCGATCGAAGTTTCAACGGCGGCGGCGGTCGCAGCGTGATCCGCTGGTTCGGTGCGTTCGTATTTGCGGTAGCTGCGAACGCGGCGCTGTCGGCGCCGACCGACACCGCGGTGCTCTCCACCGAGCCATCCGAAGCGAGTACCGATTCGGCGACGCCGCCCGGGAGTACGTTCCCGATCCCGGAGGCGCTCCACCCGCTCGACGTCCATCCGCGCACGAGTCTGTCGATCGTCGAGCAGCTGCGCCACAACCACTATCTGCAGAAGCCGCTCGACGATGCCGCGTCGAGTGAGTTGTTCGACAAGTATCTCGATCTGCTCGACACAGGTCATGCGTACCTGCTCGCGTCGGATGTCCAGGCCTTCGAGAAGTATCGTTTCACGCTCGACGACGCGCTGAAGCGCGGCGATCTGGACCCTGCGTTCGACATTTTCAATCGTTATCAGGCGCGTCTCGAAGAGCGGCTCGAGTTCCTGATCACCGAATTGAATCGGGGCATCAAGGACATGAACTTCACGACGAACGAAACCATCGAGATCGAACGCGAGGACGCACCGTGGGCGTCCACCGCCGCTGAACTCGACGACCTGTGGCGCAAGCGCCTGAAGGCCGCAGTACTCGGCATGAAGCTGAACGGCAAGCAGCTCGACGAGATCCAGGACGTACTGTCGAAGCGGTACAAGAATCGCTTGAAGCAAGCGACGCAGACGAACAGCGAGGATGCATTTCAGGTTTACGTGAACGCGTACGCGAGCACTTATGACCCGCACACGCAGTATTTTTCGCCACGTACGTCCGAGAACTTCAACATCAACATGTCGCTGTCGCTGGAGGGCATCGGCGCGGTGCTGCGCACCGAGGACGACTACACCGAAGTCGTCAAGCTCGTGACCGCGGGCCCGGCCGACAAGGCGGGCTTATTGAAGCCGTCGGATCGGATCATCGGCGTCGGCCAGGGCGAGAGCGGCAAATTGATCGACGTGGTCGGCTGGCGCCTCGACGATGTCGTCGAACTGATTCGTGGTCCGAAGCTGTCCGTCGTGCGGCTCGAGATCATTCCGGCGACCGTCGAAGACAGCGAGTCGAGGATCGTCAGCATCACGCGCAATACCGTGCAACTCGAAGAGCAGTCCGCACAGAAGAAAGTGCTGACGCTGCAGCAAGGGGGCACGACGCACAAAATCGGCATTCTCGAAATCCCGACGTTCTACGCGGACTTCAAGGCGATTCAGCAGGGCGATCCGGACTACAAGAGCACGACCCGGGACGTGCGCGCGCTGATCGATCAGCTCAAAGCCGAAGGCGTCGAAGGCATCATCGTCGATCTGCGCAACAACGGCGGTGGTTCGCTGCAGGAAGCGGATTCGCTGACGGGGCTCTTCATCAAGTCGGGACCGACCGTGCAGGTCAAAACTGCGAACCGCCGCGCCAGCATCTACGCGGATACCGACGACGACATCGCGTGGGATGGCCCGCTGGCGGTCATGGTGAATCGATTGTCGGCTTCGGCGTCGGAGATATTCGCCGGCGCGATCCAGGACTATGGGCGCGGCCTGATCATCGGCAGTCAGACGTTCGGCAAGGGCACGGTGCAAACGTTGATTCCGCTGAATCGCGGGCAGCTGAAGATGACGCAGGCAAAGTTCTACCGTGTCTCCGGGCACAGCACACAGCACGAGGGCGTGCTGCCGGACGTTGCATTCCCCGAGGTCTACGACACCGATCGCATCGGCGAGAGCTCACTCGATGACGCGATGCCGTGGGATGAGATCAAGCCTGCGGTCTACCCGCACGCGACGCAAATCCAGACGGTGTTGCCGGTGCTCGTCGACAAACACAAAGAGCGCATCGTCGGCAATCCGGACTTCGAGTATCTGCGCGAGTTGATGCAGAAAGGCCGCGAGAGCAGCCTGAAAAAAGACATCTCGTTGAACGAAGCCGTGCGCATCAAGGAAAAGCAGGACGAGGACGCCTGGCGCCTCGCGACCGAGAACAAATTGCGCGCTGCGAAGGCTGAGCCGCTGTTGAAGACCATCGACGAACTCGATGCAGAAGTGGACGCCGAAGCGGCGGACGAAGACGCCGGCGACGACGCGAAGAAACCTCTGGAAGAAGATCCGATGATCCGCGAAGGCGCCTTCGTACTGATCGATTACGTCAATCAGACGCGTCAGGTCGCGAGCATCGCCCAGCCGAAGGCGACCGCCATCGTTCAATAGAAGACCCGCGTGCAGCAGCAGCGCCGGCGCCTATGGCGCGCCGGTGCACTGTCAGACGACGAACTCCAACGACCGTTCCGCGATCGCGCGTCGCAGTGATGCTTCGAATGCATCGATCGACAACGTGTGCTGTTGCGCTTGCCCGTAGCGGCGCAGCGTCACTGTTCCATCGGCCTGCTCGCGTTCGCCAACGATCAGCAGAAGGGGAATCTTGCGCGTGGTTCCCTCACGAATCTTCTTGGGCACAGTCTCGCTCTGGGTGGCAAGTTCCGCGCGCACCAGCTGGTTGCGCAATCGATCGACGATTGCCTTGCCATATGCTTCGTAATGCTCGGATACCGTGATCACCTGCACCTGCACCGGCGCAAGCCACGTCGGGAACGCACCGCCAAAATGCTCGATCAGGAACGCAACCATCCGCTCGTGCGTGCTGAACGGCGCGCGGTGGATGCAGTACGGCATGTGCTGCGCTCCGTCCGGGCCAACATAGGTCAACCCCATCCGCTGCGGCTGCGCGAAATCCAGTTGCACCGTGCTGAGCGTCTCATCACGGCCGGTGACGGTCGGAAACTGGATGTCGATCTTCGGTCCGTAGAACGCAGCTTCGCCCAGGCCATCGACGTAGTTGATCCCCAGGTCCTGCAACACGTCGCGCAGGATCTGCTCGGACTCCGCCCACGCCTGCGGATTGTCGACATACTTCTCCTTGCCCTTCGGATCGCTGAAATCCGAGCGCGACAAACGCACGACATAGCTGTCGAGCCCGAGGATTCGATACGCGTCCGCATACATCGCCATCACCGACTTGAACTCGCCCTTCACCTGTTCGGCCGTGCAATAGATGTGCGCATCGTTCATGCACATGCCGCGGACGCGCACGAGTCCCCCGACCGCACCGGAGTCTTCCCAGCGATACACCTGGCCGTATTCGGCGAGCCGCAGCGGCAGGTCCCGATAACTGCGCGGTGACGACGCATACACTTTGTGATGGTGGGGACAGTTCATCGGCCGCAGTACGTACGATTCACGAACTTCGTGATCGCCGTCGCGCTCCTTGATCTCCATCACCGGATACATGTGGTCGGCGTAATGCAACAAATGTCCGGTCCGGTTGTACAGGTCGGTCTTTGCGAGGTGTGGTGTCGACACCCGCTGATACCCGCCGCGAAATTCGAGTTCCTTGGCCAGCTTCTCGATCTCGTCGCGGATCGCCGTGCCGGCCGGCAGCCATAGCGGCAGCCCCCTGCCGACGTCGTTGTCGAATGCATAGATGCCCAGTTCGCGACCGAGCTTCTTGTGGTCGCGCGAGAGCGCGAGTTCGTAGCGCGCGACGTAATCATCGAGCTCTACCTTGTTCGCGAACGCCCACGCGTAGATGCGTGTCATCATCACGTTGTCGGAATTGCCCCGCCAATACGCACCGGCAACACTCTTCAGCTTGAATGCATCGCGCGCGATTTCTTTCGTGGTGTGCACGTGCGGCCCCTCGCACATGTCGAGGAACGGGCCATTGCGATAAAACGACAGCGACTTCAGATTTCGTTTGTCGCACAGTTCGAGCGCGTATTCGCGCTTATAGGGCTCCTGCATTTCGGCCAGGCGAGCGAGTGCCGCATCCTTCGGCAGTTCTTCACGGTCGAACCGCTGGCCCTTCTTCAAAATCTTGCGCATCCGCTGTTCGATTTCAGGGAAGTCCTCCTCGGTGATCGGCGCGCTCAGGATGAAGTCGTAATAGAAGCCATCCTTGATCGGCGGACCGAACCCGAGCGTGCTGCCCGGCCGTACTTCCAGTACCGCTTGCGCCAACACGTGCGCGAGGCTGTGACGAATTCGGTAAAGCGCGTCGTCCGGACTCAGGTCGCCGCTATGTTCCAGACTGTCCATGTGTTCCTCCAGAAAAAGAAAAACCCCGTCGGCGGTCGCCTTCCGGGGTTTCTGTTCGAAGGCGACCTGTGCTTCTCAGGTCGCCCCTTGCGTCGCGTACGACGTCAGGCAACCCGCCACGACGTAGTCGTGGCGGTGAGCGTGGTCGATTCGATATGCGGCGAGCGATGCATCACCAACTCCAGCAAACGGCGTAATGATAGTGGGGCAACGGCCGTTTGCAACCGCGCGCGTCAGGCTCCGTCGCGCGGCCCGGCAGGGATCCCGTCGCTTCTCGGTTCACCGGCACGCACCGCTTCAGGCGCAACTGCGCGACCTTTGCTGCGCCGCGCGGCACGCTTGATGTGATCACCGCCGTTGCTCGAGGAACCACGATTGCGCTGCTCGCGCGCGATCAAGTGGGATTCGTTCCGGTCAATCATCGATGCAACTCCGCGACGGGGCGCCAGGTCTGTTGGACGCAGCATCAGATCATCGCGTGAGAGCGCAGTTCCGTTCCATTGACTAGCCCGCATTTCTCACCGGTTGGAGAAGCGCGCGCGTGCGAGCCAGGTCACACAGTCAGCGGGAGAGGTGTTCGCGCAGCACGCGCGCGACGTCGTGCAGGTTTGCCAGGATTGGATGTCCGAATCCGCGCACCTCCGCTGCGGGTTGCACGAGATCGGGAACCTGGAACACGGACAACCCGGCGGCGTGCGCTGCACGGACACCATTATCCGAGTCTTCTATCGCCCAGCATTCGCGCGGCGCGTAGCCGAGCGCGCGGGCCGCGGTGAGGTACGGTTCCGGATGGGGCTTCGCCTGCACGACCGCATCGCCACCGATCACGACGGCAAAAAACTCCACGAGGCCGGCCAACCGCAGCTTTGTCTTCGCAAGCTCGGTTTGTGTCGACGTCGCCAGCGCCAACGGCAGCGCCGAGCTGCGAGCCAGTTGTAGTATCTCGACGGCGCCGTCCTTGAGGTCGGCGGCGCGCGTCGTCACGCGCGCGCGATACAACTGCGACCAGTCGCGACTGATCCGCTCGTAGAGATCCCGCCCGAATGCGGCTTCCAGGATCTCGCGCGTGCCGGCGCTGCTCGTGCCGATGCAGCGCTCGTAGAG
>CAYUMA010000643.1:0-1751 GCA_964445675.1 uncultured Pseudomonadales bacterium
CGGGCTTGTGGCCGTCGACGCGCAGTTCACCGCCGATGTCGACGAGATGATCCGGCAGGCCGCGCGCAGTCAGCCAGGCAGCAATCACGTCTGCGGCATATCCCGGCGCGATCGCGTCGACGTCAAGCGTGACTTCGGCGAGGCGCCGGATCTGCTGACCGTCCGCCGACATTTCCACACGGTCGTTGCCGAGGCGCGCGCGAGCGAGCGCGATGTCCCGTTCACTCGGCAGTTCCAGCCGCGGTTCGGCCGCACCGAAACCCCACAGGTTCACCAGCGGCTTGATCGTCACGTCGAACGTCCCGCCCGAATCAGCGTGCAATTGCAAACCAAAGGAGATCACCGCGCGCAGGTGCGCCGGCAGCGCGCGCCACTCACCGACCGGCGCGCGATTGAATTGCGAGAGCTCCGCGACGTCGCGATAGCCACTCAACTGTCGATCGAGTTCGTCGAGTTCGGCTTCGATGCCGGCACGCAGCGCGATGGCGTCGAGACGCCGCGGCCCGACGACGCGCACGCTCCACGTCGATCCCATCGTGAAACCGTCGAAGTGGTGGATCTGCGGCGCGTGCTGCACGCGCCACGCGAACGCGGCCCAGAGGAGCAATACCAGCACGCCTGCGATCATTGCCGCGGTTCGACCCATCGCGCGCTCCATCTTTTTGTAGGAGCGATCTCCAGATCGCGATCGGGAGATCGCTCCTACATAATCGCACTGAATCCCACGGAATCCGCAACTGATGCCGATCGAGTTCGCGTTGTTTGCGCTCACGCTGGGCGGCGTCGCGCTGTTCCATCACAGAACGCTCCACGTCGCGTTGACCGGTCTGTTGGTCGTGGTGCTCTACAAGCTCTTCTTCACCGGATTCAAAACCGGCGCGGGGCTCGCGGGTCTCGCGCTGCACCTGCAGCACGAGTGGGTGATCCTGGCGAATCTGTTCGGCCTGTTGATGGGATTTGCGCTGCTGTCCAAACACTTCGAAGAATCGCGCGTCCCTGCCGAGCTACCGAGGTTCCTCCCAGACGACTGGACAGGGGGGTTTGCGCTGCTCGGCATCGTGTTCGTGCTGTCGGCATTCCTCGACAACATTGCGGCCGCATTGATCGGCGGCACGATGGCGCGGGTGGTGTTCCGCGGCAAAGTTCACATCGGTTATCTGGCCGGCATCGTCGCCGCTGCCAATGCCGGCGGCTCCGGCAGCGTCGTCGGCGACACGACAACGACGATGATGTGGATCGACGGCGTGAGCCCATACGACGTGCTTCACGCGTATGTCGCCGCCGGTGTCGCGCTCGTCGTCTTCGGCATTCCGGCGGCGCTGCAGCAGCATCGCTATTCGCCGATCGCGAAGGACATGCCCGCGGGGCTACACGTCGACTGGACGCGCGTCGCGATAGTCGTGTTCATTCTTGCCACCGCGATTGCCGCAAATGTCGCCGCAAACCTGTTCTTCCCGGCAGTGCTCGATCACGTCCCATTGCTCGGCGTCGCGATATGGGCGGCGTTGCTGCTGACGGCGCCGCTGCGCAGACCCGATTGGTCACTGTTGCCCGCGACGTTCAACGGCACGATCTTCCTGTTGTCGCTGGTGACGATCGCGTCGCTGATGCCGGTCGAAGCTCTGCCGAGCGCATCGTGGCCCAGCACGCTCGGCCTCGGCTTCATCTCGGCTGTGTTCGACAATATTCCGCTGACCGCGCTCGCCATGAAGCAGGGCAACTACGATTGGGGCTTCCTCGCCTATGCCGTC
>CAYUMA010000644.1:0-3888 GCA_964445675.1 uncultured Pseudomonadales bacterium
GCTTCGCCGCCGGCAGCACGGATCTGCGCGACCACGTCGTCGGCGATCTTGCCGGTACCGGTGCCGTCGGTGTTGCCGCCGAGATCGTTGACGACGACCTTCGCGCCTTCTGCGGCCATCAGTTTTGCGATCTCGGCGCCAATTCCGCGACCGGCGCCCGTGATGACCGCAATGCGGCCGTCCAATCTAGCCATATGTCCCCCTTCGTGGTTTCGTTGGCGCGCGCTACACAATCGCGATCTGGAGATCGCTCCCACAAGTGGCGGTTACCACGGATCGGTGCGCGGCGGATCCTTGTCCGGGTATTTGCCGAGTTCCATCCGTGCGACGGTGCGGCGATGCACCTCATCCGGGCCGTCGGCGAGCCGCAACGTGCGCATGCCCGAGTACATTTTCGCGAGTGGGAACACCTGCGACACGCCCGCACCGCCGTGCATCTGGATCGCATCATCGATGATCTTCAGCGCGATGTTCGGCACCGCGACCTTGATCTGCGCGATTTCGCTGCGCGCGACTTTGTTACCGACCGTGTCCATCATCCACGCTGCTTTCAACGTCAGCAGCCTTGCCATTTCGATGTTGATGCGCGCGTCAGCGATCTTGTCGAGGTTGCCGCCGAGTTCGGCCAGCGGCTTGCCGAATGCGACGCGCGAAACCGAGCGCCGGCACATCAGTTCCAGCGCGCGTTCGGCGACGCCGATCGCACGCATGCAGTGGTGGATACGTCCCGGCCCGAGGCGGCCCTGCGCGATTTCGAAGCCGCGTCCGGAACCGAGCAGGATGTTGTCCTTCGGCACGCGGACATTGTTGAAACGCACGTGGCCGTGGCCGTGCGGCGCATCGTCATAGCCAAACACGGTCTGCATCTTGATGATCTCGATGCCCTTGGTGTCGCGCGGCACCAGAATCTGCGACTGCCGCGAGTGACGCGGTGCGTCGGGTTCCGTCACGCACATCACGATCAGCACTTTGCAGCGCGGATCACCGATGCCGGACGACCACCACTTCTGGCCGTTGAGCACCCATTCGTCGCCATCGAGCCGCGCCTCGAGGGAAATGTTGGTTGCATCCGACGACTCGACGAGCGGCTCGGTCATGCAGAAGGCCGAGCGGATCTCGCCGTTCAACAGCGGCTTCAGCCAGCGTTCCTTGTGTTCGTCGCTGCCGTAGCGCTCGATGACTTCCATGTTGCCGGTGTCGGGTGCTGCGCAGTTGAAGACCTCGGACGACATCGGGTACATGCCCATGATCTCGGCGAGGTGCGAATAGTCGAGGTTGTTCAGTCCGGCGCCGCGCTCGGAATGCGGCAGGAAGAAGTTCCACAACCCGCGCTTCTTCGCGCGGGTCTTGAGTTCTTCCATGATCGGCGCCGGTTGCCAGCGATCACCGTCGTTGATCTGTTCGGTGAACACGCGCTCGTTGGGCACGATATGTTTGTCGACGAATTCGAGAATGTCGTTGCGGAGCGGTTTGACGCGCTCGGAGATTCCAAGATCCATATGCGTTCCCCCAGTGTTTTCATTGATTTCACGACGATTGGCAGCAGAGGCGCGGGGCTGGACTTGTCATCGCGTGAGCGTCCGGATACTAATACAGGCAAATTGGATGCGCCACGGGACATTTACGTATATGAATCGTTTTGGTGATTCGACGCTGCAGTTGATCGAATCGATTTACGAGCAGGGCGTCGAACATGCGGTGGTGCTGATGCGCCACTCCGCGCGCGAGTTCGAGCCGGGACGTCACGACCTGCTCAACCCGTTGACGGACGCAGGCCGCGATCTGGCGCGCGCGTTTGGCGCCGCGTTGCCGAAGCAGTTGCTCGTGCGCGGCTATACCAGTCCCGCGCAGCGCTGTGTCGAAACCATCGAACTGATATTGCAGGGTCACGCCGCCGCGGGCGGACCGATCACGCGGGCTCGTCCCATTGAAGCGCTCGGCGTGTTTTATGTGCTCGACCAGATGCGGATGTATCGTGCGATGACAGCCGCGACGGGCCAGGTGCAGTTTCTCGCGAGCTGGTTCGCCGGGGAAGTGCCGGCCGATGTGATGATGCCCGCCGGGCTTGCTGCAAAACTGCTCGGTGGCGTCGTTGCGTCGAAGCTGAAGGCGCCTGTCCAGCGCCCGCAACTCGACCTCTGCGTCTCGCACGATATGTCGCTGTACCTGGTGCGCGATCGACTGCTCGATTTGAGGGTCGCAGCCGCCGGCGAAGTCGCGTTTCTGGACGGCGTCGCGTTTTACGAACGCGACGAGCAGCTGTGGATGCGCGGCCTGCAGGGCAGTGCGTTGAACGTCGATCTGACGATTTGAGATTAATAATTCGGCCTCTATGATGGGCGCGCCTGACGCCTGAACCGGGGGGAGCATGGGACGATCGACGGAAGCGGGATCGACGGACACGGGAATTGATGCGCTCGAACAAGCGGCGCTGACGGGCATGATCGTCGCTCACGTTGCGGCGCGGTCGCCCGATAAACTCGCAGTGGCGTCGCCTTATGGCGATCGGACCTTTGCGCAACTCAACAGGCGGGTCAATCAGCTCGCGCGCTTGCTGCGCGAGCACGGCATCGGAGCGGGTGCGTCGATCGCGGTCGTGTCGAAAAACCGGCCCGCGTTCATCGAGACCTATCTCGCGGCGCTGCGCACGGGGTTGCGCTTCACGCCCGTCAATTTCCATTTGACGGCGGAGGAAATCGGCTACGTCATCGACGACTGCGAAGCGGATGTCGTCGTTTTCGACGGCTCGTTGCCGATGGCAGCGGATGCTGTCACGCATGCGCCGCGCGCACGACTGCGACTGATCGTCGATGGCGCGGTCGACGGGTTCGTGGACTACGACGACGCGATCGCGGCGTTCGCCGGGCACGACATCGACGATCCGGTGCGCGGCACGCAGATGTTGTACACGTCCGGCACGACGGGGCGCCCAAAAGGCGTGTACCGCCGGCAACAGCCGCCAACGCAGCGCACCGCAGCGCAGGTGGCCGCCTCGTGGGACCTCGAGACGGACGTGTGCCTGTGCACTGGACCCGCTTATCACGCGGCGCCGCTGGCGTTCAACGTCGCCGCACCCCTCAGCGCCGGCGTTGGCGTCGTGTTGATGGACAAATGGGATGCCGAGGAAACGCTGCGACTCATCGAGCGTCACCGCATCACGCACACGCATATGGTCGCGACGATGTTCCATCGACTGTTGTTGCTGCCGGAAACGGTGCGCGCCGGTTACGACCTGTCGAGTCTGCGCTACGTCGTTCATGGCGCTGCGCCGACGCCGGTCCATGAAAAAGGCGCGATGATCGAGTGGTTCGGCCCGATCGTGTTCGAGTATTACGCAGCGACCGAAGGCGGCGGCAACTACTTCGTGACGGCGCAGGAGTGGCTCAGCAAACCGGGCACTGTTGGCCGTTCGACAACACCGGAACTCACTCGGATTCTCGACGACGACGGCAACGAGGTTGCACAAGGGCAATCGGGGACAATCTATTTCAAAGCGCCCGACGTAGGGCGATTCGAGTATTTCAAGGCGCCGGAGAAGACCTCGCAAAGTTATCGCGGCGACTGGTTCACGCTCGGCGACATGGGGTATCTCGATGCGGACGGCTATCTCTTCCTCAATGGTCGCAATGCGGAGACGATCATTTCGGGGGGCGTCAACATCTATCCGCAGGAGATCGACTCGGAGTTGCTGAAGCACCCGAGCGTCGTCGACGTCTGTACGGTCGGTGTCCCCAACGACGAGTGGGGCGAAGAAGTGAAGAGCGTCGTGCAGCTGGCGCCGGGTCAGGTCGGGGACGATGCGATGGCGCAAGCGCTGATCGCGTTTGCGCGGTCGCGGTTGCCGGGATTCAAAACGCCGCGGTCGATCGACTTTGTCAGCGATTTACC
>CAYUMA010000645.1:0-1501 GCA_964445675.1 uncultured Pseudomonadales bacterium
TGATGCGCTGGATGCATTGGGCGCCGCGTCGATCCAGTACCCCATTGCCGTCGGTCCACACGCCGGGCGTAAGGTGCTGATTGTGGGTGAAGTCTTAGATTTGCTGTAAATGAAGGACGGGATGCATCCTTCGGTTTGAACGTTTAGCGGCGTTCGGATCGATCAACAAAAGGAGCATCCCGTGAAGAAGAGAGTACTGGCATCGACGACGACGCGGAAGCGGATCGAGGATCTGATTTCCGGCGTCGAGGGTAAGACGCAGCGCAGTGATCTGGTGAAGTTGGCGGCGCAGTTGATCATCGAAGAAGCGCTCGAAGGCGAAGTGCAGGAGCAGCTCGGGCGCGAGTATTACGAACGCGGCGAGTCGGTTGGCCATCGCAACGGTTACCGACCTGGCAAGCTCGATACTGCCGAAGGTCGGATCGAGTATGCCGTACCGCAGGTGCGCGGCCTCGACGGTTGGAAGAGTGCGGTGCGGTCGGCGTTGTCCGGGCGCAGCGAAGAACTCGAGCGTCTGGCGATCGAGATGTACGCACGCGGCTTGTCGGTGCGCGACATCGAGGCGGCATTCGTCGACGAGGCGGGCCGCTGCGTGCTGACGAAGAGTGCGGTATCGATCGTGACGGAGCGGCTCTGGCAGGACTACCAGACGTTCGCGAGTCGGGATCTGAGTGAGCACGACGTCGTGTATCTGTTCGTTGATGGCATTGCCGAGCGGCTGCATCTGGGTCAACCGCGCGAGGCGGTGTTGGCTGCCTGGGGCATCACGAGCCAAGGCAATAAAGTGTTGCTCGGGCTGTTGCCGGGCACGAAGGAAGATACCGTGTCGTGCAAGGAGTTCCTGCGCGACCTGAAGTCGCGCGGCTTGCGCGATCCGGTGCTGGTCGCCACGGACGGTGCACCGGGACTGATCCGCGCGGTCGAGGAAGTGTTCCCGCGGAGTTTGCGACAACGTTGTCTGGCACACCGCATTCGCAACCTCGAAGCGAAAGTCCCGGCCGAGTTCTGGCCCGAGGTGAAGGGTCAGGCACACGCCGCGTACCGCGCCTCGTCACCGGCGTTGGCTCGATTGACGCGCGATGAGTTCGTCAAACGCTTCGAGGTCGAGCTGCCCTCGGCGACGCGTTGCTTCCTCGACGACTTCGATGCGTGCATCGCGCATCTGCGTTTACCGATCGCACACCGTCGGGCGATTCGTACAACGAATTTGCTTGAGCGCTTGTTCGGTGAAGAACGTCGTCGCACGAAAGTCATCCCACACGCGTTCGGCGAACGTGCCGTTCTAAAACTCATGTACGCCTCGCTGATCCGAGCCAGTCAGACCTGGTAGCGGGTCGCCATCAATGAGTTCGAACGGCGTCAGATCGCCGACTTGCGAAACGAGCTCGACGAACAGTTCAAGGAACAAACGACATCACCAATAACAACCGCATCCCGTCGCAGATTTTCCAGCAAAAATGAGACTTGACCCTGATTGTGTTCGAGCCGATCGAGTTTCTTG
>CAYUMA010000646.1:0-1555 GCA_964445675.1 uncultured Pseudomonadales bacterium
GTCGGTGCGCGCGCAACTCGAGCAACTGCCTGGCCGCATTCCGCAGATCGTCATGTCTCTACCGCTACGTCCGGGCACGACGGCGCTCGCGCTGGCGCCCGACTACGAGAATTTCCTCCTGGAAGCGATGGGTCACGGCGATAACGATGCGTTCTGGAAGGACATGGGATCGAGCGTCGTCGATCACGTCGACTCATATGCGGACGTGCCCGTGCTGCACGTGACCGGCTGGTACGACTCGTGGGGCGCGTCGGTCGCGAATTTGAGCTACGTAGCACTCTCGAAGGCGAAGCGTTCGCCGCAGCGTTTGCTGATTGGCCCGTGGACGCACGGTGGCCAGGCGTTCAGCTTCGCCGGCGAAGCGGAGTTCGGCGCGGCCGCTGCTATCGACCGCACCGCGATGTGGCTGCGCTGGTTCGACCGCTGGCTGAAGGGAATCGACAACCGCGTCGAGCGGGACGCGCCGGTGCGCATCTTCGTGATGGGTGGCGGCGACGGCCATAGGACGACTGAGGGGCGCGTATTTGTCGGCGGTCGCTGGCGCGACGAACGGGAGTGGCCGCTCGCGCGCGCGGAGCCGACGGTGTATCACCTGCATGGCGATGGCGCGCTATCGACGGCGCACGCCGTGGAGCACACGCCGTCGACGTACCGCTACGACCCGCGCGATCCGGTGCCGACATTGGGCGGCAACCTGTCGTCGCAGGGCCAGCTCGCGCAGAGCGGTGCGCTGGATCAGCGCTGCCGGACGTCGTTCTGGCTCTGCAACGACGATCGCCCGCTCGCGGAAAGGCACGACGTGCTCGTATTCCAAACGCCGCCGCTGGACGCGGATATCGAGGTGACCGGCTCGATGGTTGCGCGGCTCTACGTCGCGTCGTCGGCGCGCGATACGGACTTCACCGCGAAGTTGGTCGACGTCTGGCCACCGAATGCAGCTTGGCCGGAAGGCGTCGCGCTCAACGTCGCGGACTCGATCGTGCGCGCCCGCTATCGCGATTCGCTCGAACACGCGACGCTGCTCGAACCCGGCCGGATCTACGAAGTCGCGATCGAGACATATCCGACGTCGCTGGTGTTCGCGAAGGGGCATCGCATCCGCGTCGACATCTCGAGTTCGAACTTCCCGCGCTTCGATCCGAACCCGAACACCGGCGAACCGCTGAACGCGAACACGCGTGTCGAGATCGCGACGAATACGCTGTATCACGATCCCGCTCATCCATCGCACATCGTGTTGCCTGTGATACCGAAATAGGCACTGTCCGGCTTGAACTCGAGATACACGACGACTGTCTCGCCATCCTTCATGCGCCCCTCGATGGCCCGCCGGCGATCAGAGAACGTGACGAACCAGTCGACGTTAATGTCGCGGTTCGTCAGCGCGACTTCAGAGCGAACGATATCCGTCAGCATGTTCAACTGGCTGGCGGGCCCTGCAGATCCGGCACTGCGACACCGCGCGGCCGACATGGCGGACCTCGCCAAACACACGCTCGCGATGACGGACGCGAGCGAGCGCAGATCATTCGACGCGCAGACGGTGGCACGGATC
>CAYUMA010000647.1:0-10168 GCA_964445675.1 uncultured Pseudomonadales bacterium
CGTGAGGAAGCAAACCTGACTGGGCGCATGGACCTCGAGTCCTTGGGCGAGATGAGGCCTTCCTTCGCGAAAATCATCAGGGCCCGCAGACCTCGGTCTGCACACAGGCCGGATATAAGACTGCATCCGTCTTCTCTATCAGAACGACCTTGTCACTTGCCCAACCGGGCGGCGTCCATATAAGCCCCCAGGGATGGGTTCACGGCGTGTCCAGCGCCGCGATCATCCGCCACGCCTATCGGATCCACACGCCCGGTGCGTTGGTGCGGTAACCCAGCGCGCGATATGTCGCATCGACGAGTGACTGGCCGCGCGGATTCAGCAGGATGCCCGCCCCCATCCGATTCATCGAATAGCCGAACGCGAGCGCTTCGCTCGGGTCGGCGAACCCGATGCTGCCACCGGCGCCGGCATGTCCGAACGCCGCGGCGCCGAGCAGACAGGATTCCATGTGCCCCGACGGTCGATGCCGATTGTCCATCGAACGCATGAAGCCGAGGCTGAAGCGCGTCGGCATCAGCAACGTCGCATCGATTTGCGTCGCCGCGGAGACTTCGCGCATCCGCACGATGTGGTCGGCCGACACGAGGCGCACGCCGGCGTGTTCGCCACCGTTCGCGAGCGGCGTGTACATCCCCGCGAGTGCGCGCGCATTCGCGATACCGCCGCCGGCACCGTACTCGGCGGCGTAGGCCTCAGGAGAGTCGCCTCGATGATTGCCGCGATTGAGGAACGCGAGTGACGGAATCGACGTCGGCTCCGTCAACAACGATCGCGTGAACGGCAGCCGCGGGCCACCGCGATCCGGCACCCACGGGATCATCGGCGCGACGCGGGGGATGTGCGCCGCGGGCAGGCCGATCCAGAAATCGAGGTCGAGCGGTTCGGCAATCTCTTCGCGGAAAAAAGTGCCGAGTGAGCGGCCGGACACACGCCTGACGACTTCGCCGACGGTCCAGCCGAACGTGGCCATGTGATAGCCGTTGCGCGCACCCGGCTCCCAGAACGGCGGCTCGGCGGCAACGCGTGCGGCCATGTAGTCCCAATCGTAGTAGCCGCCGTCCTTCACGGGCTCCCGCAGCGCCGGCACACCGACCGAGTGATTGAGCAGCATCGCGACGGTCGCGGACTCTTTGCCGTTCGCGGCGAATTCAGGCCAATACGTCGCAACCGGCGCGTGCAGGTCGATCTGCCCGCGATCGATCAGCAGGTGCGCACACAGCGCCGTCGCGGCTTTCGTGCAGGAATACACGAGCGAAATCGTGTCGTCGATCCACGGCGCCGCCGTATCGACCTCGGCGACACGGCCACCCCACAGATCAACGACGGTGTCACCAGCGACATTGATGCACACCGACGCGCCGACTTCGCCGCGCGCGACGAAGTTCTCGACGAACACATCGACGACGTCGGAAAACTCGGGCGTACAGCGGCCGCGGACCTGACCCTGCTCTACCGCAACATCAACCAGCATTGCGCGTCCCTCCAAGGAAATGGTTGGGTGTTCGATCGTGACTTGCGGTTATACTGCGAGACTCGCGCCCACACCAAGCCGCAATCCATATGCGGCGTGTGTTCCAGGAGGGATCGTTGGCAAAGCCAAACTACAAGTTTCAGAAGCGTCAGAAGGACTTGGCCAAGCAGAAGAAAAAAGAGGAGAAGCGACTGAAAAAAGCCGCTCGGACTGGCGAACAACCGAGCGACGCAGTGACCCTGGAAGAGTAGTTCGCGTATCTTGTAATACTGTTAGAAATCGAGAGGAATTATGGCAGGTCAACGCATCACCGGCACCGTCAAGTGGTTTGACGATGCAAAAGGATTTGGTTTCATCGAGCGCGAAGGCGGCCCGGACGTATTCGTCCATTTCCGCGCCATCAACGGGACCGGTCGCCGGTCGTTGGCGGAGGGCCAGCGCGTCAGCTTCGAAGTGACTCAGGGCCAGAAAGGCCCGCAAGCGGAAAACGTAAACCCCGAGTGAAGTCAGTGCGCGCGGCGGCCATGCCGGTCATCGTCATGGCTGTTCGCGTCACACGTCTCTACGGCGTCGTTGCGGCCTAGCGTGAATCAGATCGGTCGTTACCTCGGGCTCGCGATCGTCTTTGCGTGGTTCATGCTCGGCGGAATTTCGCACTTCACCAACTCGAGCTTCTTCGTAGGCATCGTGCCGCCCTACGTACCGTTTCCGCTCGCGGCCGTTTACGTCAGCGGCGTTTTCGAAATCCTGTTCGCGATCGGCATCCTGATTCCGCGCACGCGCCAATGGGCGGGCAATCTGTTGCTCGTGCTGACGCTCGCCGTGACGCCGGCCAACGTCCACATGTGGCTGCACCCGGATCTTTTTCCAACCGTATCGCCGACGCTGTTGGGGTGGCGGCTGGTGCTGCAGGTCGCTCTACTGTGGTTGATCTGGTGGAGCACGCGGATGCCGGCGCGGCCGCCAGAACCCGTCGGTGCCTGACTGGCATGTGTACATCGTGCGTTGCGACGACGGCAGCCTGTACACCGGCATCAGCACCGACGTCGCACGGCGGCTGCGGGAGCACCAGCGCGGCGGCCCCCGGGCCGCGCGCTACCTGCGCACCCGCGCGGCAATCGACGTGGTATTTACCCAATTGATCGGTGACCGTTCGGCCGCGCTGCGCGCCGAGTGGGCGATCAAGCGCCTCGAAAAAACCCGGAAGGAAGCGTTCGCGCGCGGCGAGCTATCGTTGAGCGAGCTGCTACGGGGCTAGGCAAGAACGGGGTCTGACTCCATTCTTGTTCAGTCAGTGGAATACGTCGCCGTCGGGGCGATTCATCGTCGGTCGGTCGCCCTCACCTTCCTGGATGTGTTCGGTCGGGTCGACACCGGCGTGTTCGAACGCGATCTGCACTGACTCCGCGATGCACGCCGGGCACATGCCCTCGGCGATCAAGCCTTCCAGCGCCATGCCGATGACGTCGTAGACCGACAACGTCTCTTCATGCTCTTCGTTGTAACGCCACAGCGCGTCTTCGACGGAGCGCACCACCGTCTGGCTGCGCACGTCGTCGCGCATTCGCCGTGCTTCTTCATCGTCCATCGTCGAACCGGGGTGTTTACTCGCGGGGACGCAGAAATACGCGAACGGGGTCGGAAGATCAAGTGGCGGTGGTGTTGATCAGCCGCCGCATTCAGCGCGTGTCAACAACGTCTGCGTCACCCAGGCAATCCGTTGGCCCGCGATTCCGATCTGCCGCTGCGCCGTCGCGCGCAACTGCGCACGATAGTCAGCGTCGAGCCGCACGCGCGGAGGTCGCTCCAGCGCCGTCGACACCGCGCTTCGCACCTGATCCGTGTAGACGACGCGTTCGGCCAGGTCGCGGCTCTGTTTCGCCCAACGCTTGAATTCGCGCAGGAGGTCGGGGCCCGGTGCCGCCGCTTCGACGCCGCCGTGCTCGCGCGCCAGCGCATCGAGCCGCTGCGGACGCGCGTCGCTGCCGAGCGCACCGTCCCACAGCGCGTGCAGGTTGGTGCCACCAGACACGGCGATATCGTTGCCGCCGCGATCGCCGTCTGGGAACAGCGGCACCGCATACAGCGCAGTCGCGTGCAGCGGCTGGTGCACGTCGCCGACGAGATGCAGCAGCCAACTCAACGCCACGGCGCGGTCCGCGTCGGTCTGTCCCGCCGCACACCATTGCTTGGTCAGCTGTGCGAGCGCCTGCACGATGTTGAGGTTCGCTCCAGCGAGGCCGGCGGACCATCGCATCGGCGGTGTCGGTATGCGCAGCGCAGCCGCGTCGGACGCGCGCAGATAGGTCGGCAGGTTGATGTAGTGCCAGCTGCCGTGGTGGTAACGCGCGATCAATGCATCGCGCGTTGCGGCGCTGCGTTCGCGTTCGAAGCGGCGGGCCGTGTCGGGCCAGGTGGCCGCATACGCAAAGAACCAACGATCCTGCCTGGCCGCGCTCGCCCGCGCGAGACTGCGCGGCAACTCCGGCTCGAAATCCGCTTGGAAGCGCGGATGCGCACGGAGCAACCGCCCCGCCGCCACGCGCACGTCGACCGGCAGCCGGTCATAGGCGATCAGCGCGGCCGTCATGTGGCCGGCCTCGTTCCATGCCGCAACCGGCGCTGCGCAGAACGCGAATACCCATGCCAGCAAACCGGCCGCGCGGGGTCCGTGGATCCGTAGCCTCATCGGCATCGTCGTATTACCTGCCTTCTAAATGGGGGGGCTTGTCCATATCATCGCGAGCCACGACTCATCATGCAGGTAGACGCAGTCATGAACCACGAACCAGCGGTGCCGGTGCTCATCGGCATCAATCAGCTCGAGCAACGCAGCCAAGACCCGGAGCACGCGCGCGAACCGCTGGACCTGATGATCGACGCAGTGCGCGCGGCTGCCGCCGACGCGCACTCGAACGAGTTGCTGACGCTCGCGACGTCGGTGCGCGTCATGCGCGGCATCTGGCCTTATAAGAACCCGGCGCGGGTCGTTGCCGAAGCCATCGGCGCGCCACAGGCCGAGACGGCGCTGTCGCCGTTCGGTGGCAACTACGTGCAGGCGACCGTCAATCAGAGTGCGCTCGACATCCAGGCCGGGCGCCACGACGTGATCATCATCACCGGGGCCGAGTGCGGCTACACGCAGGCGCGCGCGCGCAAGCAGGGCTTCGAGCTGAAGTGGCGCGAAGCGCCCGGTACTCCGCATCGACTGTTCGGCGAAGACCGCAACATGCGCCATGAAGCGGAGAAGGCCGCGGGCATCGGCCAGCCGATCCAGATCTACCCGATGTTCGAGAACGCGTTGCGGCACGCGCGCGGCGAGAGTCTGCCGGCGCATCTCGAGCGGATCTCACAACTGTGGTCACGCTTCAGCGACGTGGCGAGCGACAATCCACACGCGTGGATTCGTGAACGCCACAGTGCCGAAGAGATCCGCACACCGTCGGCGTCGAATCGACCGGTGTCGTTCCCCTATCCAAAACTGATGAACTCGAACAACAACGTCGATCAGGCCGCCGCGTTGATCCTGTGCTCGACCGCAACCGCGCGCCGCCTCGGCGTTGCGCAGGATCGCTGGATCTATCCGTGGGCAGGCACCGACGCGCACGATCACTACTTCGTCTCGAATCGCGACAACTTCTATTCGTCGCCGGCGATTCGCTTCGCCGGCAACCGCTGCCTCGAACTCGCCGGTGTCGAGGCGCGCTGCCTCGATCACGTGGACCTCTACAGTTGTTTCCCGGTCGCGGTGCAGGTGTCCGCGGCCGAACTCGGCCTCGACGAGGGCCGGCCGTTGACGGTCACCGGCGGACTCACGTTCGGCGGCGGACCGATGAACAACTACGTAATGCATTCGATCGCGCGGATGGCCGAGGTGCTGCGCGACGATCGCAATGCCAAAGGACTCGTTACCGCCAACGGCGGCCACCTGACGAAGCACGCATTCGGTGTCTATTCCGCGACGCCGCCAGCCCGACCGTTCCGTCATGAAGACCTGCAGGCCCAGGTCGATGCGACGCCGCAGCGCGAGGTCGAGATGCACTACAGCGGGCCGGCGCGTGTCGAGAGCTATACCGTCATGTACGGCGCCGACGGTCCGACCGTCGGTCACGTCGCGTGTCGGCTGCCCGACGGTCGCCGGGCGTGGGCCAACAATAAAGAGCGCGAGGTGCTCGACGCGATGACGTGCGAAGAGTTCTGCGCGCGACCTGCGAAGCTCGACGGCACGGGTTCGGTGTCGTTCGGATAGCCCTGCGTATCAATGCGTTATATCTGTCAATTCATCCCGTTGATTAATAGATTGCGCTAACTTATATTCCCTCCGCCGACAGCGACGTCGGCGGCAGCCGCAGCAAGGAAAGACCGTCGGCACCGCCCTTGAGTTTCGCTTCGGCAGTCCAGCATCGCTGGTGCCTCAAGCAAGCCATCGAGACCAGGGGAGATCGTCATGGCCACGCCTCGAATGCGAGTGTCGTCGGATCAGCAGGCCGCCGGTGTGGCGGCGATCCGGTTGTTGCGCGAGATTCTCGATTACCAGCGCCGCCTGCGGCGCCTGTCGGTGCACGAATCCAGCGGGGAACAGGGCCATCTGATCGAGGCCTACCGGCGTGCGATCAAGCTGCGCCAGCAGTTGCTCGAGGATCTGCCTAAACCGCGCGAGACCGCGCCGGATCCGTGGGGTCGCGATCGCTTCGATCCCCCGTCAGACGTATGAATTATTTCGCGTAAACGAATCTTCGCGGCAGCGGCAAGATAGAGATGGGCTTGCCCGACGCGTCGCTGCCGCGCCCCGCCTCACTGGCGCGAAGATTTGGCGCAATGGTGTACGACGCGATGATCGTGCTCGCACTGTGGCTGCTGACGTTGTTCATCGGCGTCGCGTTGCACGACGGAGCGGTCGTGGGTCCCTTGGTGCAGACGATCCTGTTTCTCGAACTGTTCGGCTTCTTCGCGTACTTCTGGGTGTGGCGCGGACAAACGCTCGGCATGCTCGCGTGGGACCTGCGCGTCGAGACCCAATCCGGCGCACCGATGCGCCTCAGTCATGCGCTGCTGCGTTTCATCGGCGCGCTGTTGTCGTTCGCGTGTGTCGGTCTCGGCTATCTGTGGATGTACGTGGATCCCGATCGACGTGCGTGGCCGGACATGCTGTCGAAGACGTTCATCGTCCACGTGCCAAGCCGCCAGCGCTGAGTTTTCAATTAAACTCACGCGACCGCGCTGCGCGCCGATTCATCACGATTGAGACTCGAGCTTATGAAGTATTCGATGAAAGCCGGAAAACTCGCTGCGTTGCGCACCGACTGCCTCATCGTCACGCCGCACGCGGCGCGCGCGGTCGCGCGGACGCTCAAGGTCGAACAATACCTCGACGCGGCGAACCTCGATTTCAGCGACAAGCCCGGGCGCACACAATTCGTCGCACTGCCGAAGGCGACGCCGGTGCGACGGTTGCTGATCGCCGGCATCGGCGACGGCGATGCGCTGTCGGGCGCGGATTTCCGTAAGTGCGTCGGCGCGATCGCTGCCGCATTGAAAGCAGCGCCGGCCAAAGACGCGATCCTCGCGCTCGATGCGTTCAACGTCGCCGACTACGACGCCTATCAGAAGGCGCGCGTCGCGCTCGCGCTGTTGTCAACGCAGTTGTATCGCTTCGCGCCGCCGAAACTGCCGGAGGAGACGCCGGCCACGCCGCTTGCGCGCGTCGCGCTTCACTGCGAACCGCGCAACAGGACTGCCGTCGGCCGCGCGGTGCGGCATGCGCAGGCGCTCGATGCGGGTCTTGCGTTCGCGCGCGACCTCGGCAACCGGCCGCCGAACGTCTGCAATCCGACGTATCTCGCGCGCGAAGCGAAAAAACTCGCGAGCCACCCCCGCGTGAAGACGAAGGTCATCGACGAACGCGCGCTCGGCGAAATGGGCATGGGCGCGTTCATGTCGGTCACACAAGGCAGCGCGACACCGGGCAAGTTGATCATCGTCGAATATCGCGGTGCAGCCGCCAGCGTCGCGCCGGTCGCGCTCGTCGGCAAAGGCGTCACGTTCGACACCGGCGGCATCAGTCTGAAACCGGGTGCCGCGATGGACGAAATGAAATTCGACATGTGCGGCGCCGCCGCCGTGCTCGGTGCGACCAAAGCGGTCATCGACGCGAAGTTGCCGATCAACCTCGTCACGCTCGTCGCCGCGGCCGAAAACATGCCGAGCGGCGACGCGAGCCGTCCTGGCGACGTCGTGCGCTCGTTGTCAGGACAGACGATCGAGATTCTGAACACCGATGCCGAGGGACGCCTCGTGCTGTGCGACACGCTGACGTACGCACAGCGCTATTCACCATGCGCCGTCATCGACGTCGCGACACTGACCGGCGCCTGCGTCGTCGCGCTCGGTTCCCACGCCCACGGACTGTTCGCCAACAACGCCGAGCTTGCGACACAGTTGCTCGAGGCCGGCGAATTCGTCTGGGATCGCGCGTGGCAGATGCCGGTGTGGGACGACTACCAACAGCAACTGAAGAGCAACTTCGCCGACATGGCCAATGTCGGCGGGCGCGAGGCCGGCGCCGTCGTCGCGGCGTGTTTTCTGTCGCGCTTCACGAAGCAATTCGCGTGGGCGCACCTCGACGTCGCCGGCACCGCGTACACGAGCGGTCCGGCGAAAGGCTCAACCGGCCGGCCGGTGCCGCTCTTGTTCCAGTATCTTTTGAATCGGACCTGAATCAGCGGTGACGATTTGACGCGCGTCGATTTTTACGAGTTACCCGACGTCGACCTCGAGGCGCGCAACCGCTTCGCGTGCCGGCTCGCGCACAAAGCCGTCGCCGGCGGTCGCCGTGTGCACGTGCATGTCGGCAGCGCCGCGGCCGCGCAAGACCTCGACGCGTTGATGTGGGAATACCCCAACCATCGCTTTCTGCCGCACGGCGTCAGCGGCGACGCGGCAGCGCGCAACGCGCCCGTCGTCATCGGCCACACGGAGCCCGCTGCCGACGCGGACCAGGTGCTGATCAACCTCGCCGCGGAAATTCCGACGTTTTTCGGCCGCTTCGAACGCGTTGCAGAGATCATCGTCGACCAGACACGCGCCGACAGTCGCAAACACTATCGTTTCTACCGGGACCGCGGCTATCCGCTGGAGCACCACGCGATCAACGAGCGGGACGACCGCTGATGAAGAAGCCGAAGCCGTCGCCACGGGCCGCCGATTCGGCGGCTCCACAGGCTGCCGCTGCGGCGGCTCCGGGCGACAACGATTCGCAGAACTCGCTGCTCGGCGACCTCGAATCGATTCGCACGCTGCTCGACATGTCGCCGCCGCAGGCGGTCGCGCAGGACGAAGGCAACGACGTACCGATGCTCGAAGACATGATCGACGGGGCTTTCACCGTCAACGAGTCGCTGCTGACGAGTCGCGAGTCGCTTCCGGCGAGCCGCGCGTCGATCGACGATGGCGCCGGCGGCAAGTCGGGCTTGGCGGACGACACGATCAAGGCACTGCTCGGCGATGAGTGGCGCAGCGCCGCGCGGCAGATACTCACGGACGCACGCGCGACCGTCGAAGGTGCCGGCGGCACCTGGTTGGAGCAACACACGCGCGTGCTGAACGACACGTTGAAGCTGCGCATCGACCACACCGTCGATGACTGGCTCACCGAGATGATGCACGCACGCATCGAGGATCTGCGCTCGCAACTACTCGCAGTGCTGCAACGCGAGATCGAAGCATTCACCGCTCGACGCACAGACGCCGATGGACGCTAGTTTCGACCCGCGCGCGATCGAGCAACCGCTGTACCGCAACTGGGAGGACAGCGGCGTGTTCGCGCCAAGCGGCAACGGCAAACCGTACTGCATCATGATTCCGCCGCCGAACGTCACCGGCTCGCTGCACATGGGCCACGCGTTCCAACACACGCTGATGGACACGCTGATCCGTTACCGACGCATGAAAGGCGATCGCACGCTGTGGCAGATGGGCACCGATCACGCCGGCATCTCGACGCAGATGCTCGTCGAGCGGCAACTGAACGCGCAAGGCGTGACCAAAGCCGAACTCGGCCGCGAGGCGTTCGTCGAAAAAGTCTGGGAATGGAGAGCGGCGTCCGGCGGCCGGATCTCCGAACAGATGCGCCGGATGGGATCGTCGCTCGACTGGAGCCGCGAGCGCTTCACGATGGACGACGGATTCTCGCGCGCCGTGCGCGAAGCGTTTGTACGGCTCTATGACGAGGGCCTGATCTACCGCGGCCGCCGGCTGGTCAACTGGGACCCGCAATTGAAGACCGCGATTTCGGATCTCGAAGTCGAAAGCACCGAGGAACAAGGCAGGCTCTGGCATTTCAGATATCCGCTCACCGACGGCGCACGCACGGCAGACGGGCGCGACTATGTCGTAGTCGCGACGACGCGGCCGGAAACGATGCTCGGCGACACCGCGGTGGCCGTGCACCCCGACGACGAACGTTATAAAGGACTCGTCGGCAAACGCGTGCGCCTGCCGCTGGCGGACCGGGACATTCCAATCATCGCGGATACCTACGTCGATCCGGCGTTCGGCAGCGGCTGCGTGAAGATCACACCTGCGCACGACTTCAACGACTACGCGGTCGGGCAGCGCCACAACTTGCCGCTGATCAACATCTTCACGACCGATGCGCACCTCAACGAGGCCGTGCCGGCGGTATATCAGGGACTC
>CAYUMA010000648.1:0-1555 GCA_964445675.1 uncultured Pseudomonadales bacterium
CAGCGTCTGCACGCACATGGCCGACCTCGACTACGGCGAGTTGCGCGTCTATCCCGGCAACTACGACCAGTACATGACGGCGTCGACGCAGGTGCGCGAGCGCATGCTGCTGAACAATGCGAAGAAAAAAGCGCAGATCGCCGACCTGCAGGCGTTCGTCAGCCGGTTCTCCGCGAACGCATCGAAAGCGCGCCAGGCGACATCACGCGCCCGTCAGATCGAGAAGATCGAACTCGAGGAGGTCAAGCCGTCGAGCCGCGTCAGCCCGTTCATCCGATTCGATCAGGACAAAAAGCTGTATCGCCTGGCACTCGAACTCGAGGGCTTGACGAAGGGCTACGGCGAACCGCTGATCGAAGACTTCGATCTGATGGTCGAAGTCGGCGAGCGCATCGCGATCATCGGCCCGAACGGCATCGGCAAGACGACGCTGCTGAAGTGCCTGATGAGCCAGCTCGAACCCGATCGCGGCATCGTGAAATGGTCAGCGAATGTGGAGATCGGTTACGTCGCGCAGGATCGAACGGATGATTTTGCAACCGACGCGACGCTGTTCGAGTGGATGCGCCAGTGGAAACAGAAAAACGACGATGAACAGACGCTGCGCGCAACGCTCGGCCGGCTGCTGTTCTCGAAGGAAGACAGCAACAAATCGGTCAAGGTGATTTCGGGTGGCGAAGAGGGCCGGATGCTGTTCGGCAAGCTGATGCTGCGCAAGCCGAACATTCTGATTCTGGACGAACCGACGAACCACCTCGACATGGAGTCGATCGAGGCGTTGAACCTCGCGCTCGAAAACTATCCCGGAACATTGCTGTTCGTCAGCCACGACCGCGAGTTTGTCGCATCGCTCGCGACGCGGATCATCGAAATGACGCCGGATGGCATCGTCGACTTCAAAGGCAACTACGACGATTACCTGCGCAGCCAGGGGTTGGAGCAGCAAACGCCGCGCAGGATGACGAGCTAGTTGCTCACCGATGCATCGCCATTCGGCGATGACGGCACGCAGTGAAACCTCTAGCATCCTGTGTGGACCGAATGCTATCGAGGTTCGAATGAGCTGGAAAAACCATATCGTTGCCGACCCAGACGTGCTGGCGGGCAAGCCGGTGATCAAAGGTACGCGACTGTCGGTCCAGCTGGTTCTCGATCGACTGGCGGACGGCTGGTCGGAGCGGGACTTGTATCGCTCTTATCCCAATTTGACGCCCGATGCGCTGCATGCGGTCTTCGCCTTCGCCTCGGAAATGCTGCGTGACGAGGAGTACGTGGCCCGACGCAAGACGGTTGCGTGAAGATTCGCTTGCTCGCCAATGAGAACTTTCCAATGCCATCGGTGGCCGCATTGCGTGACGTGGGCCATGACGCTCGCGATGGCGCAAAGGCGTCTAGGTACCGATGGCTTGCAGAAAAGAGCGGCGCGTCCGGTGAAATCGTTACCCGTGTCCTTCAGTACCTCATCGCGGGCCACCACGCCGGCGATCCTAGTGTCGTCTCCCGTCAGTAGGGCGACTGTCCACCGTCGACGTTGAAAAAACTGCCGGTGATGCCG
>CAYUMA010000649.1:0-2829 GCA_964445675.1 uncultured Pseudomonadales bacterium
GACGTATTGGATCAGCGCGGGTTCGAGGTAGAGGCCCACCCGCAGCGGCAGCGGACGCACGAGCGGGGTCGGGATGTCTCCGGTGACCTGCACATTTGCGCCGCCGCAACCAGCGAGGAGGAGCACAACGAAGATGCCAAACGTGCGTCGCTGCATGCGTAACAACCTGGCGGGCGCCGCGATGAACGACACAAGTCTACTCGACATGGTTACTGAAATTCCGACAGCCCAACAAAGGTCCCACCATTGCGATACGTAAGCTCACGCATCAACGCGGCGAACCGATACAGCGATGCGGGTGGTGCCGAGGCGTGGAACAGCGTCGGGAAGCCGACCGCGTTGATGCGCACGGGACGCTGGCCGTTCGCATCCGGATGGTTGATGCGGTCGACCGTGTCGACGACCTCTTCGATCGAACGCCCGGTGAAGTCGTCGCCGAATACGTAGACGCTGATTTTTTTGTCCGGCCCTTGAAAGACGCGGATGGCCTTCTCAATGCCGACCACAGGGCTCGACACGCTGAACGGATTGAACGTGCGCATGCGTTCCAGAATCGCGCGGCGGCGCGCAGGGGAGTCTGGAATCCAACGCCCCGAATACTGCGGAAACATGTATTCGCCCTGGTCGCTCATCACCTGGATCCCTTTGAGCTCCGGGTAGACAGCAAGGGTTTCGCCGAGCTTGCGCATCACCATCTTCCACGCGTAATTGAACATACTCCCGGAGGTATCGATGACGAATACGACGTATTCGCTGTCGACCGCGATACCCGCGACGGTGTTGTCGCTGCGCGTGAAACCCGCGCCCAGCAAACGCTCCATCTCGGCCGTCAGAGATTGTTTCGCGTTGGCGAGCTGAGTTCCCAGCGTTGCGCTTTCGTCGGCTTCGCTTTTCGATGTCTGATAGCGACCCAGCACCGTGCTGAATTCGCGCTCGAGTTGCGCGAGCGCCTCGAGATCGGCTTCGAGTTCGCGTTGACTGTCGGTGAGTTCGCGCGTCAGTTTGGTCGTTTCGCCGCGAATCTGATTCAGCGCGTCACGGCGCGCCGCGACGGTGCCGTCGAGGTGGATCGGTGAGGTCTCCAGCACGACCGGCGGGATGAACTTGGTTGTCATCAGCAGCAGGATGACCGCACCGAAGCCACAACAGATCACGTCGAGGAACGACATCGACATTTCTTCGACCGGGCGACGCGGTCTCATGGCCAATCCTTCGACGGCACGAGAAACGCGCCCGCAGTTGACTGCGCGAGGTCCCAGAACGCCGCCGACGCGATGGGGTCGCCTTCGAGCGGAAACATGATCACGTTGATCGGCGCCTTTTGCGGAAAGTGTTTAGTTGCATCGCGGAACAGATCGACGCGCTGGCGCCCGCTGATCGTCGTGCCGCGACCGGGCGCCTTGCCGAGCGTCGGCAGGCCGTCGGTGACAAGGTAGATGTTGTCCGGCGCCGGCGACAGTTCGGCCGCCGCCGTTGCGAGGTTCAGCAGGCTCGTCCCGCCGGTTGGCACGACGGCTTTGAGACCCTCCATCGCGCGTTCGAGATCCTTCGAGCTCGCGACGTCGATCCAATGTCCCTGCGTGCCATCGACCATCGCGCGCGGAGTTTCACCGAATCCGTAGATCTGGAACTGGCTGTCGAGCGGCAGTTGCGCAGTGAGCCATTCGACGGTGCGCACGACGCGGCGCCACTTCGGCGCGTCGAGCTTGGCCGCGTCGCTCATGTTGCGGCGACGAATGACGTTCACGATGGTGTCGTCGAGCATGCTCGCCGATGTGTCAAACGCAATCAGGATGCGTTGACCGCCGATCTTCAAGCCGGTCAGATATTGGCGATCGCCTTCGCCGACGAAACTGCGCGCCTTAGTTCCCTCGGTAGCTTTTGCTTTGGCTTCGAGCCGTTTGACGTCCTGCTCGCGGCTCTCGACATCGGCGCGCAGTTTTGCGAGATCCTCGCGTTGGGCGAGGGTTTGCTCCTCCTGCGAGATCATCGCATCGCGCCGCGCGGACATCTCCGACAGAATCGTCAGACGCCGGCGTGCCGCTTCCGCCAGACGCCGCTGAGTTGCATCGATCGTCTGACTGAGCTGGGTCAGATTGGCTTGTCCGGTATCGACTTCGAAGTCGAGCTTGCGGATTTCCGACAGCGCCTCCCGCTGCACCTTTTTTGGAGCCGGAGCCTGGGATTGGATCATCATGATGTACAACAACACGATGGCGCCGAAGCCGCACGACATGACGTCGAGAAACGACATCGAGAAGACGTTGATCTGACGCCGTGGCCTCATGGCACGGACCGCGTTTGAATCAGCAGAAACTGCGTGCCTGCCACTTCGAGCAACGCGCCCTTCGCGAGCGTTGCGCCGCTCGATACCGCGGTGCCGTCGACCGTTGCGCGCACGCCGTCTTTGAGTTTCAACTGCACGCCGGTGCCGAGCGAAACGATTTGCGCCGCATCGCGCGGAAAATCGGTGGGCAGGTCGGGGAAACCGTCGCGCCCGAGAATGAGATTCTGGCCGATCGCCACCGCATCACTACCAAGCAGGACGTGGGTGGGGCGCTCCGGCACGCGGCGCAACGTCGTGGGCGCCGGCGCCTCGCGCTCCATTGGCGCAACCAGCGGTAGCACGGGCAGGCGTGTCACCAGCCGCAGTGCCTGCGGATCTGAGCGGATCAATCCGTGTTGTGATGCGACCCCGCGGAACAGATCGTGTCGATCCAGGCTCACCACCCGCGCCGCGGTCGTCATCAGATGATCCACGAGCCCTGGTAGACGCGCCGCGCGGTGGGACAAGAAGATCGTCGCCGACTCCGTGTGGCGATCGAGCAG
>CAYUMA010000650.1:0-3219 GCA_964445675.1 uncultured Pseudomonadales bacterium
GATCGCTCCTTGTATGTTAAGCCCTGTGATTTCTCAGATGGGAGATCACAGGGCTCGGCAGGCCGTTCGCTCCTAGGTTTTGAGACCGTCTTGTAGCTTGGTCGCCGAGCTCTTTTCCTTGTTAACCCGGACAGCTGCCAGGGCCACGAGCCCGCATCTTGCAAGGTAGGGAGAGGAAGCATGAGCACGATCGTAAACACGGCGCTTGGCGTGGATGTCTCCAAGCGTGACCTCGATGTGGCATCGAATGATGCTGACGCAGTGACGCGTTTCACCAATGATCCCGCTGGGATCGACGCATTGGTCGCCTTTGCGCAGGAAGCGAAAGTCGATCGCATCATCGTCGAAGCCACGGGGGGTTATCAGACCCCGTTGGTTGCCGCATTGGCGCATGCACGCTTGCCTGTGGTCGTCGTGAACCCACGACAAGTTCGTGAGTTTGCGCGCGCCACGGGTCGCTTGGCCAAGACGGATCGGATCGATGCGCGTGTGCTCGCGGCGTTCGGCGTCGCGATCAAACCCGAGTTGCGGATGCTCATGGACGAACAATCCGAAGCACTCGCTGCTTTGCTGACCCGGCGTCAGCAGCTCATCCAAATGCGCACCGCGGAAAAGAACCGACTTGGTCTGGCACCGACACGTGCCGTGAAGAAGAACCTCAAGGCACACATCCAATGGCTCGATCGTCATCTCGATGACACCGACCGTGAGATCCATGCCTTGGTCCACGCTTCACCGGTGTGGCGTGAGAAGGATGAGCTACTCGAGAGTATCAAGGGCATCGGACCCACGACTGCGCATGCGCTGATCGGCCGACTCCCCGAGCTCGGCTCGCTCGATCGCAAACAAATCGCTGCACTCGCGGGACTCGCTCCGTTCAATCGCGATAGTGGCGCCTTACGTGGCCAGCGCGTCATCTGGGGTGGCCGCAGTGCCGTGCGGCAGGCGCTCTACATGGCAACCGTCAGCGCGATAAGCAGCAATCCAGCGATCCGCGACTTCTATCATCGGCTCAAGGCCAGTGGTAAACCCACCAAAGTCGCGCGCACCGCGTGCATGCGCAAACTGCTCACCATCGCCAACGCCATCCTTCGAGATCGCTCGACATGGCAACCCAAAATGGGTTGACTCTAAACACAGCTGCTACAAGTGGTGCTGTTTACACGAGGCGCCGTTTGCGCTCCGCTTCCGCCGCCGGGGTCGGTCGCACTTCACGCTCGACGGTGACGCTGAACGGCGCACCGGCGATGAACGCTTCGGTCATCTGGTGCGCCTGGTCGTCGGTGTACTGGCGCGGCGGGTGCTTGCAGAAATACGCGGCAGGACCATCGAGCACGCCACCCTGGCTGCGCTCCAATGCGAGCTTCGCGCAGCGGACCATGTCGATGGCGACACCCGCCGAGTTCGGCGAATCCTCGACCGACAACCGCAGTTCGATGTTCATCGGCACGTCGCCGAAGAGTTTCCCTTCCATGCGCAGGAAGCAGACCTTGTTGTCTTTTTGCCACGCGACGTAGTCGCTCGGGCCGATGTGGATGTTGTCGTCATCGAGTCGGTGTTCCGCAACCGATTGGACCGCCTCGGTCTTCGAGGTCTTCTTCGACCGTAGTCGCGATCGATTCAACATGTTCAGAAAATCGGTATTGCCGCCGGTATTGAGCTGATACGTCCGCTCCAGCTTGACGCCACGTTTGTGGAACAGGTCCGTCAGCATCCGATGCGTGATCGTGGCGCCGAGTTTCGCCTTGATGTCGTCGCCGATCAACGGCAAGCCGCGTTCGCGGAAGCGTTGCGCCCAAGCGGGGTCGCTGGCGATGAATACCGGCATGCAGTTCACGAGCGCAACGCCGGCCTCGAGCGCGCACTCCGCGTAGAAGCGGGTCGCGGCTTCAGACCCGACCGGCAGGTAATTCAGCATCACTTCGGCGCGTGACGCGCGCAGCGCGGCGACCACGTCGTCATGGTCGGCCTCGGGCACGGCTGCACGAACGAACGTCTGATGCGCCGGGTAATCTTCGAGGTGTTCGGAGAATCCATCCAGGACGCGGCCCATACGAACCTTGACGCCGCTCGTCGGTAGCGTGGGGCAGAACACGGCGGTGCAATTGGGCAACGCGAATACCGCTTCGTTGACGTCGCGTCCGACCTTGCGCGCGTCGATGTCGAACGCTGCAACGACGGAGAGATCCGACGGACCGTAGTCACCGATCCGCCAATGCATCAGGCCCACTGCGTTTTCAGGCGTCTTGTCCGCGTAATAGTGGATTCCCTGCACGAGCGAACTCGCACAGTTGCCTACGCCGACGATGGCAACCCTGATGGGGGTCATCCGCATCCCTCCTAAGCTCAACCCGCGTGGGGTGAGACGGGTGTCTGGTCATCAAAGGGCGCTAGGGTACTTGTTCGCCGCTGGAATTTCGATGGTAGAGTGGCCGCCGTCAGCCGCCCCGACCCGAAAATGCCAGAGTCCGTATCACCCGAACTCGCCGCTCTGCGCGAACGTTGTGAACGCTTCGCCCGCGATGTCCTGCTTCCCAACAAGGCTGCAAGGGTCGCAGGATCCAGCGACGCCGAGGTCCGCGCAAACGTCACGCGCGCATCCCGGGAAGCGGGCCTGTTCGCGATGACGCAACCGAGAAGTGTCGGTGGCACCGAGGCGGACCTGCTCGCGCTGACGATCGCGCGCGATACGCTCGCGGGCTACAACACGGGGCTCACGCATTACGCATTCGGGCCGGGTCCTGGGGTTCTCGCCGGTTGCGCGGAACCGTTGCGCACGCGCTATCTGTTGCCGCTGCTCGCCGGCGAGAAGCGGGCCGGTTTTGCGTTCACCGAACCCGACGACGCCCCGCATTTCACACGCGCCGACCGCAGCGCCGACGGCTTTCGCGTCACCGGACAAAAGTCGTATGTCACCGGCGGCGGCAACGCCGACTTCCTGAACACGCTCGTTGAAATCCCCGGTCAGGGACGCGCGATGCTCGTGATCGACACGGACGCGCCGGGCGTCGTCATCGAGCGGCGCTTCGACTCGCTCGACGGCAGCCACCACGCGGCTTTTCGGTTCGACGCGGCGCTCGTGCCCGAGGACCACATCATCGGCCGCGCCGGCGAGGGGTTGCCGCGGGCGATGCGCCAGATCGGCGATACGCGCCTCGCAATCGCGGCGGAAGCGGTTGGGCTGGCTCGTTGGGCAATCGAGTTCACGACGCAGCATCT